>DATLHW010000417.1:0-7011 GCA_035539675.1 Burkholderiales bacterium
CTGTAACTCAAATCCAGGAGATTCACGAGGAATGGTTGGTTTACCTCTTTTGCAAGATTTTGCTTGAGAGACTCCAGCAATTCTCGAACGGCGCGAAATGCTTCACGCATGTGATCCGGGTCCTCTCGGGAGGACATTTTCTTCAGATACTTGCTGATTAGCGTTAACGCCAACGGAGAATTCTTCAGCGCGCTTGCAATCGCCTCCGCCGCAAGCGGATCGAATTCAACTGCTTTGGGCGCGATGTTCTTCATCATTTGAAGATCGGCAAACTCATTCAACTCCATGATCGCTGCGACTAACCTTCGCTGCACCAGCGTGTCCGCGATGTCCCGTTGGCGGGTGACCATGACGTAGACGCAATTGGCGCCCAATTCTTTAAAATCGCTTGCTTTGTCCGGATGATGAACATCATCCAATACGATCAACAGCCGGCGGTCGCCAATGCTGGTCCTGACCGCTTGCTTCCAGTCCTCGTCGCTGACTAGCGAGTCAACGTTGGTGATTTTTAGCGCGTCCGCCCATTTCGCGACCTCATCGACCATGACGAACTGGCGTCCGAGATTGGCCCACAGGGTTTCTTCGAAATGGGCGTTATCTTTCAGTGATTGAAGTGCGGCGATGGATTGTTCGCCCCCTGGCGGAACAACAATGCAAATACTGTCGCCTTTTTTCAGACGTTCCAGCAATTGAAAATGAAAAGCGTGTTTTTGATTTGAAGATGTTCCCATGCGATTAGCTTTCCTTTCGGTGGGAACGCGCTATTGATGCGCGCGAATCCATTTCCTCCACTCCCGGAACAGGTTCTCATCCAGCGCTGCGATGACAGAGCGAGTCCAAACATTGGCTGCCCAAAAATCGTCCTGTTCTTGCGTGCTCATTTTGCCGCCTGCCTCCTGGAGTATTAGCGCGCCGGCCGCGTAGTCCCAGAGTTTTTGTCCGCCATGCAGATACAAATCGAAACGACCGGCGGCGATGTAGCACCAATCCAGCGAGCTCGCTCCAAAATTGCGTTGCGATGTGTAAGGTGGGTTCCGGCCTAGCGCTTCCCCCAGCCGGCTTGATAGCCGCTTTAAATCCACTTCCGCTACGGATGAAGCCAAGCTATCGGGTCTGCTTTCCTTGATAGGTAGCGGAACCCCGTTCAAGTAGGCGCCGCTATTGGCTTCCGCGTAGAACGCTTCGTCGGCTACCGGATCGAAGACGACCCCTAAAACCGGACGGCCTTGTCGCATGAAAGCGACCGAGATGCCAAAGTAGGGAATGCCATTGATGAAGTTAGTCGTGCCGTCGATCGGATCGACGCACCACAATCCTTCAGTGGCGGAGCTCCATAGCTCATGCTGGAGCGATTCGCTCATTTCCTCTCCCAGCATGGGGCAGTCGGCGATTTGCTTAAGCTCCAACCCCAGCCGATTCTGCGCCGCCAGATCCGCCTCGGTAAACAGGCTGCCGTCGCTTTTTCGTTCTTGCGCCACCTTCAAATATCGCGGCATGACTTCAATGCGCGCTACTCGCTTCACCGCGTCCAAAAGCGCGGCCATCATGGGGCTCATGCGCGCCATTTAATGGAGCAGCCGATGGATGGGGTTTGATTCACTGGCGCTTCGCCGGTGTGTGTGACATGAAGCATTCCTTCGAATAATTCTCGTCGCGCATTGGGGACGGATGCTCTGCCCGACTCATCCAGTCGGCCGCGATAGCGCAGTTGCAGGTCGCGATTGAAACCAAAGAAATCCGGGGTGCACACGGCGCCGTATGCCTTGGCTATCGCCTGGGTTTCGTCATGTAGATAAGGAAAAGGAAAACCAAATTCCTTTGCGACTTTCCGCATGTTGTCGAATGAATCTTCCGGATAATCCACCGCATCGTTCGACATGATCGCCACCGAGCCGACGCCATGAGACAGCAGTTCCCGGGTATCGCGAACCAATCGCTCCCGAATGGCTTTGACGTAGGGACAATGGTTGCAGATGAATACGACAAGCAGGCCGTTTTCCCCGCGTACGTCTTGAAGCGTGTAATGCTTTCCGTCAACGCCGAGTAGGTTAAAGTCGGGCGCGTGAAAATTTAAATCGAGAGGAGAAGATTGTAGGGAGGCCATAAGAATGTGGCGATATTGTTTAGTATCATAATAGCATGTCGACAACGCGAAGCTGACGTGCGATGCACGCATCTCGCGACGTCTTTTTCTCCATCCCGCAAACGCGTTTTATTCGTGGACAGGCTTAAACCTAGATTCCGCAGTTGACCGCTTATTGCCTATGCAAGGGTGCTGTATGCGCGAACATTTTCGTACTTTGGAGCTTCACCAAATAGGTGAGCACGCTACGCACCCGATTGCACGTTTTCCAGGCTGCCGGGCGTCGTTGCTCCTCCTTGCATGGAATGGCCATGCCGCCTCGTCGCGCCTAGCCCAACAGCCTGGACAACGAAGTTTCGGTGGAGGCTAACGTGAGTGAAACGAACGTTAAGCGCAGCGGCCGAAGCCAAAACGCACACTCGGGCGCGTTCAACTGCGGAATCTAGGTTAAAAAAATCGTGTCGATCCCTCGTTTTTATTGTTCTTCTCCCATTGCCGAAGCCGTGCAGTTAGAGCTTCCGCCAAGCGCCGGTCATCACGCAGCGAGAGTGCTGAGACTTAAGCCCGGCGACCAGATTGTTTTGTTCGACGGCTTGGGAGGCGAGTACGAAGCCAGCATTCATCACATCAATAAGAGCGGGGTGCTGGTGGATGTCGGCAAATTTCATTCCACTGATCGCGAGTCCGAGTTGAAAATTTGTCTGGCTCAAGGATTGGCCAGCGGCGACAAAATGGACACCATCATTCAGAAGGCTGTGGAGTTGGGCGTTGCGCGCATTCAACCGCTTGCGACTCGCAAGAGCATCGTCAAATTGACAGACGAACGCGCCGCCCGCCGCGCCGAGCATTGGCGGCAAGTCGTCATCTCTGCCTGCGAGCAGTGTGGGCGTAACCGTGTTCCGGAAGTGCTGCCGGTCGAGGAAATCGGCAACTGGGTAGGGCGGGAAATTTCGGGTTCGCGATTGGTGCTTGCGCCCGGAGCTTCGCGCCGACTCGCCGAATTCCCCGATCCGAACAAAGAAATAACACTGTTGGTGGGACCGGAAGGCGGGTTGACTGATGATGAAGTGAAGTTAGCCTTGGATGCGGGGTATTCGCCGGTTCGTTTGGGGCCGCGAGTATTGCGGACCGAGACGGCGGGATTGGCGGCGCTTGCGGCCATTCAGGCGCTGTGGGGGGATTACTAGCCCGGATGTTTCATAAATTGCGCGAGCCCTCGCTGGTCTTTTGATCCGTAGGAAAATTTTGTTCCGTCGGGCGTATGAATAACTACGCCGCTCCTTCACAAAATTCCCCTACGAATCAAAATCCGGCGCGATCATCTCGCGAATTTATGAAACATCCGGGCTAGGAGCAGGGCCGCGAATCCAAATGCCGTCGCGACTATGGTTGGTCTATACTTTGAAACTATATCCAGATCACATTGCCGCTTGATTAAAGCTGCGGTTAAATTGCGATTGCCGGGATTATAAGAATTATTGCCGAGCTATGGGCAAGCAGAGTCTAAGGGGCGATCCATGACTGACGACTGCGCAATAGCAATAGACCCATCGAACGCACCTTCTGAGTTCGATCCCTTGAGCGTCGGCATATCTCGGCGACGTTTTCTATCCTCGGCGTCAATCGTTTTAGCAAGCAGCCTATTGCCCGGCTGCGATTCCAAAAAACTGGTTTTCCCGCCAGCGACTGGCGTCACCAGCGCCGAGCGCGCGGTCAACGCCGCTAAGCGATTCGCTGGAACAACTCTGAATGTCGGTTGGGAGTCAGGCGATCAAGCGCAGGATCCCATGCGTTTTAGCGGTCCCTTGTGGGAGAAGTTGACCGGTATTCGGATCAACGTCGTTGAGATGGGCAATCCCATTGATTTGTTTCGACGTGTCGTCGCCGAGCATCAGGCGAATACTGGGGCTATTGATTGCGCAATGGTGGCGCCGGCCTGGATGCCGAGTTTGTTGGAGACCGGCGCGCTCGAACCGCTGGACGACTATGTAAACCACTACATGGTTCGCAACGATTTGGATGATTTTTTGCCGTTTTACCGTTCGCTCGGTGTTTGGAATGGCCGTCGATATGGGCTCTTCGACGATGGCGACACCTTGCTCCTTTATTATCGGCGCGATCTTTTTGAAGATCCCGTCAATCAGCGGGACTTCGCCGCTCGTTTCGGCCGGCCGTTGGGCGACCCTAGAAGTTACGGCTGGAAACAGTTTATCGACGCGGCCAGCTTTTTCACCGATAAGTACGCGCCTAACCTTTACGGCATCGCCCCGTTCAATAAATGGCTGCGCTGGGGATGGTTCCAGGCAATGCTTCGGGCAAATGGCGGACAGTTCTTCGATCCGAAGACCATGAAGCCTGGCGTCAACGAGGAGCCTGGGCGCCGGACCATTGCGAATCTCGCGCAGATGGAGCGGTTCATGCCGCCGGGCTCCGCCGACACGCCGGGGCCTTCGGCTCTGTTTTCCGCCTATCTCTCGGGCAAGGCCGCGATGGCGAGTTTCTGGCCGCCGCTTGGCCGTTGGACGGAGGCTTATGGTGAGGAGCGGGTCGGCGGGGTTCCCAAAAGTTTGATCGCGGGAAAGACCGGCTATGCGTTGTTGCCAGGCGGCTATACCGAGATGGCCTTGGGATGGCTGCTTTCCGTGCTATCTCGTAGTCGTCAAAAGGAAGCGGCCTATCTATTCACGCAATGGATCAACAGTCCGGAAGTGAGCCTGAAACGAGTCATGTTGCCGTACACGCTGCGCGATCCGTTTCGGCAATCGCATGTCATGTCACCCGAGTACCAATCGCTGTGGCCAACGGCTCCTGCCTATCTGGAGACGTTGAAGACCGCGGCCGGTAAAGCGTATCTCGATCTCACGATCCCCGGCGCGCCGGAATATGAGGAAGCGTTTTACAAAGCCGTCAATGATGTCCGACTCGGAACGGAGATTGGTCAAGCGACAGATCAAATGGCCGCGTCATGGGAGGCGATCACGGAGCGATATGGACGTAGCCGCCAACGGACGGCCTACGAAGATTTTTTGGGACGACAGGGCGCCAAGCTGTTGTAAATCCATATCCAAATCAAATGGAATATGTCATGCAACGTTTTGGACTTCGGACCAAGCTATTCCTCGCCTTCGGCATTGTCCTGTTGCCCGTGATTGTATTGCTCATCATCAATTTCCGGACCAATCAAGGGTGGCGGGAATCACTTGTCCTGGAAGGTCAACGCCTGGCGGCCGAAGCTGTCGCTGTGCAGGTCGATGGGGCTTTCGACGCCGCCATCGGATTTGGCTGGGCAGTAGCGAACGATCCCTTGATTCAGAGCATGGATTCAAATCGTCTCGATCCGCATTTAAAGCAATTGATGGAGCGTCACCCGTTCTATCAAGAGATCAGCGTCTTTGACGCCCAAGGCGTTAATCGCGGTTACGGTCATTTGACGCTGCCTGCCGAGCCTCGCGCCAATGTGAAATCCGCGCGTTACTTCCAATCGGTCATGGCGACCAATTTTCCGGTGATTTCCGAGGTGATGGAGTTGACGCGTCCGGCCGGCGCGATCGGCGTTGTTGCGGCGACACCCATTCGTAAGGGAAACCAGGTAATTGGCGTCGTCGCCATCGTCATGACCGCTGAACAACTGGCGAAGCGACACGAAGAAACTCGTCTTCTGCCAGGGCAGGCCATCGTGCTGGTGGACACAAGCGCACATCTCGCCTTTCACTCGCTTCGGCGCAATCTTTCTTACCAAGCGAGCGGCGCCTTTAAAGATCTTCAGCCATTGCGCACTGCTTTGGCGGGGATCTCAACAAACGCGGGGCAATTCGTTGATCCAGTCACCAACGAGCCATGCCTTGGGGCGTTCGTGCCGACCTTGAGACATCACTGGGCGGTCGGCGTGACCATGCCGCCATCCATTGCATTGGCCCCCATCTACAGTCTGTGGCGCCAGCAGTTATGGACGTTCGCCGGATTATTGCTTCTTAGCGCGCTCTTGGCGTATTTCCTCGCAAGATATCTCGTAGTGCCTTTTTTCCGTTTGAGCGAAGCGGCTTTGGCGTTGGGGCGAGGCGATCTCACGCGCCGCGTCGATATTCGAACGGGGGATGAGATTGGTCTCCTTGGCGATTCTTTCAATATGATGGCCGCTCAGATCGAGGAGCGGGATGTTGCGTTAAGGGAGCGAGAGGCGCGCATCCGGCGTTTGGTGGAGTCCAATATCATCGGGATATTTTTCTGGAAGCTCACGGGTGAATTGACGGATGCAAACGATGCGTTTCTCCGAATGGTGGGCTATTCGCGAGAAGACTTGGCGGAGGGAAAGGTTCGGTGGACTGACATGACGCCACCGCAACATCGCGCCTTAGATGAGAAGGCCATTGATGATCTCTTGAAGGCCGGCAGTTGCTTGCCGTATGACAAGGAATATATTCGCAAGGATGGTGGTCGCCTACCCGTCATGATCGGCTGTGCGTTTTTTGAAGGATCCCGAGACAGCGGAGTCGCCTTCGTTCTAGACCTGACCGAGCGTAATCGTGCGGCGATGGAGTTGAAGCGACATCGTGATCATCTGGAAGAGCGGACAGAACAACTATTGGTCGCCAAGGAGCGGGCCGAGTTCGCGAATCGCGCCAAGACTGAATTTCTGGCGAAAATGAGTCATGAATTGCGTACGCCCTTGAACTCGGTCCTCGGCTATGCGCAGATCCTGAAGCGGGGTAAGGGGCTCACAGCGGATCAGGTGCGCGGCTTGAATGCGATTGATGAAAATGGCTGGCAATTGCTATCGCTGATTAACGATCTACTCAATGTTTCCCAGATTGAAGCCGGCCAGATTGAGCTTCATTACAAAATGGTGGACTTGGCGGTTTTCATGCGCGAGATCGTGGATGCTATTCAAATCAAGGCGCAGGAAAAGGGACTTTCTTTTACTTACGAAC
>DATLHW010000418.1:0-11152 GCA_035539675.1 Burkholderiales bacterium
CCAAGTTCAACGTAATACCGCAGAAACCCAGATTGCTGTTTCGATTAATCTGGATGGCAGTGGTAAATCAAAGCTCGCCACTGGCGTACCGTTTCTCGACCATATGCTCGACCAGATAGCGCGTCATGGCATGGTGGATCTCGAGGTTAACGCCGAAGGCGATTTGCACATCGATGCGCATCACACAGTGGAGGACGTTGGCATCACCATGGGGCAAGCGTTCAGCAAAGCCATTGGTGACAAGATGGGCGTGCGCCGTTATGGTCACGCTTATGTGCCTTTGGATGAGGCGTTGTCCCGTGTTGTTATCGATCTATCTGGTCGCCCAGGGTTGGAGTTCCATGTGCCGTTTACCCGCGCTCGCATTGGCGAATTTGACGTGGACTTGGTGCATGAGTTTTTCCAGGGATTCGTAAACCATGCCCTGGTGTCGTTGCACATAGATAATTTACGTGGGCAGAACGCCCATCATCAATCTGAAACGGTATTCAAAGCTTTTGGTCGCGCGTTACGCATGGCTGCGGAGTTGGATCCGCGCGCGGTCGGGGTCGTTCCATCGACAAAGGGTAGCCTTTAAGCGCTTTTGGGCGTATGGGCGCTGCTAAAAATGAAAAATGACTGATATCGCAGTAGTCGACTACGGCATGGGTAATCTACGTTCGGTGGCCAAGGCCCTCGAGTGCGTAGCGCCCGAGCGTCGAGTGCGCGTCACCAGCCTGCCGGAGGAGGTGCTCGCGGCGGACCGCGTGGTTTTCCCCGGTCAGGGCGCCATGCCCGATTGCATTCGTGAGTTGGATGATCGTGGGCTGCGCGAGGCCGTGCTTAAGTCGGCGCACAGCAAACCTTTTCTGGGTATTTGCATCGGTCTGCAAATGTTATTCGAGCGCTCTGAAGAGGGCGAAGTCGCCGGGCTTGGCGTCTTGCCAGGTCAAGTGGTTAGATTCGATAAGAGCGTAATGCGTGGCGACCACCTAAAGGTTCCGCACATGGGGTGGAATGAGGTTCGTCAGGCGAAGGCGCATCCCTTGTGGGCAGGAATTGACGATGGCGTGAGGTTTTATTTTGTCCATAGCTATTACGTTGAGACGAGCGACCGCGATTTAGTTGTGGGAGAGACGATGTATCCAAGCGCCTTTACCTCGTGTGTAGCCCAAGATAATATTTTTGCAGCACAGTTTCATCCCGAAAAAAGCCATAAAGCAGGGCTTAAACTTCTTTCCAATTTTGTTTCCTGGAACCCCTGATGCTGATTATTCCGGCAATTGACATCAAGGACGGTAAGTGCGTGCGTCTGAAGCAAGGCGACATGAACAACGAAACCGTTTTCTCTGAAGACCCAGCCGCCATGGCCGTTCATTGGCAGGAGAAGAAAGCCAAGCGGCTTCATCTCGTCGATCTGAACGGCGCCACGGCTGGCAAACCGAAAAATGAGCGGGTTATCCGCGACATCATTGCGGCCGTTGGCCCGGATTTTCCCATTCAACTAGGTGGCGGCATTCGTGATTTGGAAACGATTGAGCGTTATCTGGATGCTGGGATCGCCTGGGTGGTAATTGGCACTGCGGCCGTGAAGAACCCCGGCTTCTTACATGAATGCTGTGACGCCTTCCCGGGACATATAATCGTTGGCCTGGATGCTAAGGATGGCAAGGTCGCTATCGACGGCTGGTCAAAGATCACCCGTCATGATGTGGTCGATCTCGCCAAGCGTTTTGAGGACTACGGCGTCGAGGCTATTATCTATACGGATATTGGTCGCGACGGCATGATGACCGGCGTTAACATCGAAGCGACTGTCAATCTTGCTCGTCCTCTGACGGTTCCGGTTATTGCTAGCGGCGGGATTAACGGTCTTGATGACGTACGCAAACTTTGCGCCGTGAAATCCGAAGGCATCATGGGCGCCGTAACCGGCCGCGCGATATACGAAGGAGCGTTAGACTTTGCTGCTGCGCAAACCTTGGCGGAAGAGCTAACGGCGTCCTGATTTAATATTTGCAGTTCCATGCGCGCTCGTCATTCGAGGGGCGCGAATTTTGCTCCATCTTTACTCTTCACAACGGCCTCGCCCCATGCTTGCCAAGCGCATTATTCCCTGTCTTGATGTTAATGCCGGTCGGGTGGTCAAAGGCATCAACTTTGTTGGTCTGAGGGATGCGGGCGACCCGGTGGAAATAAGCCGTCGATATGATGACCAGGGAGCCGACGAGCTGACTTTCCTGGACATTACAGCGAGTTCCGATAACCGCGACGTGATCCTCTCCGTAATTGAGCGAGTGGCTGAGCAAGTCTTTATTCCGCTCACCGTTGGTGGCGGTGTCCGTGAAGTGCAGGATGTGCGTCGATTGTTGAATGCGGGCGCTGACAAGATCAGTATTAACACTTCGGCAGTAACGAATCCTAAATTAGTCGAGGATGCCGCTGGTCGCTATGGCTCCCAGTGCATTGTGGTTGCCATCGATGCGAAACGAGGTAAGGACGGTCGTTGGGAGGTGTTTACGCACGGTGGCCGCAAGTCGACCGGGCTCGACGCTGTAGAATGGGCGGTGAGGGTGACGGAGCTGGGCGCGGGGGAAATTTTGCTGACTAGCATGGATCGCGACGGCACCAAGCAGGGATTCGATTTGGAGTTGACCCGCGCTGTGTCGGACGCAGTGTCGGTTCCAGTAATCGCAAGTGGCGGCGTCGGTAACTTACAGCACTTGGCTGATGGCATCAAAATCGGCGGCGCGGATGCGGTCCTCGCGGCAAGCATCTTTCATTACGGTGAGTACACTGTTAAGGATGCAAAAAATTATATGTTCCAATGCGGTATCGAAGTTAGAACGTGACCGTTAATCTGTTTTCTGATTTGAATTTGCTTGCTCGCGACCATTATTCGGAGGTGCCTGATGCCTAGGGATACCTGGCTCAACAAAGTAAACTGGACGGAAGAAGGTCTAGTTCCGGCGATCGCTCAAGAGGCGGGAACCGGCAAAGTTCTGATGGTGGCCTGGATGAATCGGGATGCGTTAAAGCGTACCGTTGAAACGGGGGAGGCGACTTACTGGTCTCGTTCGCGCAAGAAGCTTTGGCACAAGGGCGAAGATTCGGGGCACGTCCAGCGGGTTATAGAAATTCATCTCGACTGCGATGAGGATGTGCTGCTGCTTACCGTTGAACAGCTTGGCGGCATCGCCTGCCATACCGGCAGGCACAACTGTTTTTTCCAGAAGCTTGATGGTAAAAAATGGGTTGTGACTGAGCCGGTGCTTAAAGCGCCTGAGGAAATATACAAGAAATGAACGAGCAAGATATTTTGCGACGATTGGCCGCCACGATACAGGCCCGTCGTGAGGGTGACGCGGGGACTTCTTATGTCGCTGCTTTAAACGCTAAAGGTTTGGACGCCATTCTTAAGAAGATCGGCGAAGAGGCGACCGAGGTTGTTTTGGCTTCGAAGGGCGGTGATAAACTGCAAGTGGTTAAAGAGACGGCCGATCTGTGGTTTCATAGCTTGGTAATGTTGGCTTGGCATGACTTAACGCCGGATGACGTGCTGCAGGAGCTTTTACGGCGCGAAGGCGTTTCCGGGATCGCAGAGAAGGCGGCGAGAGGTAACTAGGGAAGCGATATGTCTGACAACTGCATATTTTGCAAGATAGTGAAGGGAGAAATCCCCAGCCGCAAAGTATATGAAGACGAGGATGTGCTCGCCTTTCATGATATTAACCCTGTGGCGGCGGTCCATTTTATGCTTGTTCCGAAGGAACACCTGCCGTCCATGGCCGAGTTAACGGATTCCCATCAGCGGGTTATGGGAAAAATCATGACTTTGGCGCCAAGGTTGGCCAAGGAGCAGGGCTGTAGCGATGGTTTCCGCACTATCGTTAATACTGGCAATCATGGGCGGCAGGAGGTTCCGCACTTGCATGTGCACGTTATTGGCGGAGAATTGCTGCCAGGCATGATTGTTCGCCGATAGACATTTGAGGAGTTAAAAATGGGATCGTTTAGTATTTGGCATTGGCTCATCGTTCTAGTCATCGTGATGCTTGTGTTTGGCACAAAAAAACTGCGTAACGTTGGCAGCGATCTGGGCGGCGCCGTAAAGGGTTTCAAAGACGGCATGAAAGGTGAGGCCGATGAGCATGCGAAGTTGGAAGCCAGCAAGTCAGGTCAAACAATTGATGCCGAAGTCAAAGACAAGGTAAAGAGCTGAGGCTGGTTTATGCTTCGGCTTTAGAGTTTTTTCGACGGCGATCGATTCGTAACGCGCCGAAATCGCACCTTGCTAATCTCTTCTCCAAGCGGCGTGGTCGGATAGCTACCGCTTTCATTTAAACAATGTTCGATATTGGTTTTTCCGAATTATTGGTGATCGGCATTGTCGCCTTGGTCGTGATTGGGCCGGAGCGTCTTCCGAAGGTTGCGCGAACGGCCGGGCATTTGTTTGGTCGTATTCAGCGTTATGCGGCGGGCGTCAAAGCTGACATCGCGCGGGAAATGCAGCTGGATGACCTGCACCAATTCAAAAGTGAGATAGAGAATACGGCTCGCTCTGTGGAGGCCTCCATTCAGCAGGAGGTGTCGCTTGCCGAGCAGGAAATTAAAGTGCTCGCAGAGGAAACTAAGCGCATTGATGAAGTTCCGACTTACGAAGGGATGACGACTCGGGGGACTGGTTCGAGCGAATTTTCTTCTGTTTCAGAAGCGGTCGAGTCCACGCTCGACTCGGAGCCCTCGCCACAAATGGAGTTGGCGCTTGATGCTGATGTCCCGTCAAAGCCGGCCAGCCAATGAGCGTTGAAGATACCTTTGTTTCTCATTTGGTCGAGTTGCGCAATCGACTCATGCGAGCCTTGATCGCCATTGGCTTGGTTTTTGTTTGCTTGTTCCCGTTTGCATCCGAGCTATACGACTTATTGGCAAGTCCCATGATGTTGGCGTTGCCGGAAGGCACGAAAATGATCGCCACGGGCGTCATTACGCCGTTTTTCGTTCCAGTAAAAATTACTATCATGGTGGCGCTAGTGATCGCCATGCCGATTGTTCTTTATCAAGTCTGGGCATTTGTGGCGCCCGGACTTTATTCGCATGAGAAAAAATTTGTTGTTCCGCTAATTATCGCCAGTACATTGCTATTTTTGGCGGGCATCGCTTTTTGTTACTTCTTTGTGTTCGGGGTGGTCTTCAGTTTTATTTATCAGATCGCGCCAAAAAGCATTACGGTGGCGCCGGATATCGAGAATTATCTAAATTTCGTGCTCGGAATGTTTTTATCGTTCGGCGTTACATTTGAGGTGCCAGTTGCAGTCGTGATTCTTGTGCGGATGGGCGTAGTTTCAATAGAAAAGCTTAAGGAAATTCGTCCTTATTTTGTTGTCGGCGCATTTGTCGTTGCTGCTATCGTTACTCCACCTGATGTGTTGTCTCAGATCATGCTGGCGGTGCCACTATGCTTGCTTTATGAGGCTGGCATATTTGTATCTCGCTTCATCACGCCCCGCCAGCAGACTGTGGATACAAATCGCTAGGCTCATTTTTTTTGAGCCAGAATCATTTCAAGAGAAGTTACTTCTTCAAGTTGTCGCGGATTTCTCGCAACAACAGAATGTCTTCCGGCGTTGCGGCTGGGGGAGGAGGCGGTGCGTTTTTCTTGAGTCTGTTTACCTGTTTGACCATCATAAAAATGATGAATGCAAGAATAACGAAATTAAGTGAAATCGTAAGGAAGTTGCCATAGGCAAACACAGCGCCTGCTTTTTTTGCGTCCACTAAAGTCAAGTTGGAGGCTTGTCCGGCGAGGGGAATGTAGTAGTTACTAAAGTCTAGGCCGCCGAAAATTTTGCTGACTACCGGCATGATGACGTCCCCTACAAGGGAATCGACGATTTTGCCGAAGGCCCCGCCAATAATTACACCAACGGCAAGGTCAATTACATTTCCCTTTATTGCAAATTCCCGAAACTCACTCATTACGCTCATGCTGATCTCCATTGGTTGTGGTGAGTAAAAGTGCTCGTTTGCGAGCTTGCGATTCTACTATCGTCTCTGTGAAAGCGTGTGCGCGGCGCTAGGTTTCCGAAAATTAAAACATTGCAAAAAACCAATTCAAAAATAAACTGATTTTTTGAGTGTTCTTAATGGTTTCCATCAAAGAGGGCTTGGGTTTTTAGTAGGCAATACGTTAAAATGCACGACTTTTTGTGTGTAGCTTATGTCGCAAGGACAGGGACGATGAGTCAAAGTGCAGCATTAGAACAAGTGGACGAGCGCAAGCGGAGGTTCTTGTTAGCCGCGTCTTCGACAGTAGGCGGCATCGCCACAGTTGCGATCGCTTGGCCTTTTATCGCGAGTATGAAGCCTAGTCAGCGGGCGCAAGCTGCTGGCGCGCCAGTGGAAGTTGACGTTTCCAAGATTGAGCCTGGTAGCTACGTGACCGTAGAGTGGCAAGGCAAGCCGGTGTGGGTCGTGAACCGGACTAAGGAAATGATGGAGAAACTTCCAAGCGTCGCGGCGCTTTTGGCTGATCCGGGTTCAGAGAGTTCCAAGCAGCCGGAATACGCGAAGAATCTCACCCGCTCAGACCCGAAGTACCCTAATGTGCTTGTGGTCCTGGGTGTATGCACTCATTTGGGTTGCTCTCCTACTTATCGGAAAGAAGTGGGCGCTGCTGATCTGGGCGCTGATTGGCCTGGGGGCTTCTTTTGTCCATGTCACGGCTCCAAGTTCGACATGGCTGCGCGAGTATTCAAGGGTGTTCCGGCTCCGTCTAATCTGGAGGTCCCGCCTTATACCTACTTGTCCGACGCGCGTCTGCTGGTTGGTGAAAAACGCAAAGGAAGTTGATAGATGAACGCTCTTACCCGATTGATTGGCTGGGTCGACGACCGCTTTCCGTTGACTCGCACTTGGAAAGAACAGTGGGGCGAATATATAGCCCCAAAGAATTTTAACTTTTGGTATTACTTTGGATCGCTGGCGGCGTTCGTGCTGGTTATCCAAATTGTGTCCGGCATTTTTCTCACCATGAACTATAAGCCGGACGCGAAGCTTGCGTTCGCTAGCGTTGAATACATAATGCGCGACGTGGAGTTTGGCTGGCTCATTCGCTACATTCATTCGACCGGCGCGTCGATGTTCTTTGTGGTGGTGTACTTGCATATGTTCCGAGGGCTAATGTATGGGTCCTACCGTAAACCTCGGGAATTGCTCTGGATATTTGGAATGTTCATTTATCTGTGCCTAATGGCTGAGGCATTCTTTGGTTACCTTCTTCCTTGGGGGCAGATGTCTTATTGGGGCGCCCAGGTGATCGTTAATTTGTTTGCGACTGTTCCGTTTGTGGGGCCAGACCTTGCCGAATGGATTCGTGGTGATTACGTAGTATCGGACGCGACACTGAACCGCTTTTTCGCATTTCACGTAATTGCATTGCCGTTGGTTTTACTTGGTTTGGTGGCGGCGCACTTGATGGCCTTGCATGAGGTTGGATCAAACAACCCTGATGGAATAGAAATAAAAAAGAAAAAGGATACTAAAACCGGTTTGCCTTTGGATGGCATTCCATCCCATCCCTACTACACCATTAAAGATTTACTGGGCGTTTCGGTATTTCTCATCGTGTTCTCGGCAATTATTTTCTTTGCGCCAGAGATGGGGGGGTATTTCCTTGAATACAACAATTTCATTCCGGCGGATCCCCTTAAGACACCAGAGCATATCGCCCCAGTATGGTACTTCACTCCTTTTTACGCGATGTTGCGAGCTGTGCCGCCTATGTTTGGGTCGCAATTTCCAGGAGTGATGGTAATGGGTGCTGCAGTATTGATCCTTTTCCTATTGCCATGGCTTGATAACGGTAAAGCAAAATCAATCCGTTATCGTGGGGCAATATACAAAGGTTGGCTGGCAGCGTTCGTCGTTAGCTTCGTTGTTCTTGGTTATCTCGGCGTTCTTCCCCCGACGGATGGTCGTACTTTGTTGGCTAGAATTTTAACGATTACTTATTTTGCCTTTTTCGTTCTAATGCCCTGGTATACAAAGATCGATAGGACTAAGCCCGAGCCAGAAAGGGTCGTGTGGTAATGGAAAGACTAATTAAATCGCTCAGGAATGCGCTCTTAATTTTAGTGGCGAGTCCTCTTATTACGTTTGCGTCGGGCGGCGGGATCAAGCTGGATCCCGCGCCTATTAACCCGAATGACAGAATTTCGCTCCAGCGAGGCGCCCATTCTTTTGTTAATTACTGCATGGGTTGTCATAGCGCCGGTTACATGCGCTATAGCCGCCTAAAGGATTTGGGTTTGACTGAGGATCAAATCAAAGAAAATTTGGTGCTTCCGGGCGCCAAAGTCGGCGAAACGATGGCTATTGCAATGCAGAAAAATGACAGTAAGGAATGGTTTGGCGTTCCTCCGCCGGATCTGTCGGTTATTGCGCGTTCTCGTGGCGTTGATTGGCTATATACCTATCTTCGTACGTACTATAAAGACGACTCTCGGTCTACTGGCTGGAATAATCTTGTATTTGACAAAGTTGGAATGCCTCATGTTCTGTGGCGCCTCCAGGGCACTCAGGTTTTGAATGTAACTGAAAAGCGGGACGCCCACGGCCATCAGGTTAACGAAAGTAAGCTTGAGCTTGCAATCCCGGGGCAGTTATCTGCGAAGGAATACGACCTCTTTGTGGCAGACCTCGTGAATTATCTGGCGTACATGGGCGAGCCGGCTAAATCAAAACGTTCGCAGCTTGGGATTGTCGTGCTTTTCTTTTTTGCTTTCATGTTTGTGTTACTCCTTCTTCTCAAGAAGGAGTACTGGAAAGACATCAAGTAGGACTATTGGCAAGTATCCCGAATTTGACGGGCATCCCAATGCAGCTACTGCGACGAAGGAAGCTGTTCGGCAATAAAACACTAAGAAACCTTACCCTCTGGTCCGGAATTCCGCCAGAGGATTTTGGGGAGAGTAAGACGCCATGATGACACTATATTCAGGTACCACCTGTCCATTTAGCCAACGCTGCCGCATCGTTCTATTTGAAAAGGGGATGGATTTTCAGATTATTGACGTGGATTTGTTTAACAAGCCTGAGGATCTGGCGGTTATGAATCCATACAATCGTGTACCGGTGTTGGTGGAGCGGGATTTGATTCTTTATGAGTCAAATATAATTAACGAATACATTGATGAGCGGTTTCCTCATCCCCAGTTAATGCCGGCTGATCCGGTAATGAGGGCGCGTGCCCGATTATTTTTATTCCGCTTTGAGCAAGAATTGTTCACTCATGTGCAGGTTTTGGAGCATGGTACTGCTAAGCAGCAAGAGAAAGCGCGATTTGTCATTAAGGAAAATCTGACGCAGATTGCTCCTATTTTTACCAAGCAAAAGTATATGTTGGGTGAGGAGTTTTCCATGTTGGATGTCGCCGTGGCGCCGCTTCTGTGGCGACTTGAGCACTATCAAGTTCCGATGACTAAACAGGCGGCTCCGTTGCTGAAGTATGCTGAGCGAATTTTTTCTCGTCAGGCTTTTATTGATTCGATGACTGCTGCAGAAAAAGCGATGCGTAAGTAACGTTGCTGCGCTAGACTTGCGCCGTAGCGTTATCCTTTATTAGGGTTTTTTTAGGGTAAACTTCGCGAAAGACTAAGGGCGATTGCTATGACCGATATTTCTATCAGACCTTACATGATTCGCGCAGTTTGCGAGTGGTGCGCAGATGTGGGCTATACGCCGTATCTTGCTGTTAAAGTCAACATGGCCACTCGTGTTCCTATTGGTTACGTTAAAAATGGTGAGATCGTGCTTAATGTTAGTCATTCGGCAACGCGTAATCTAACCATCAGCAACGAATTGATTCAATTTTCTGCCCGCTTTGGAGGTGTTTCGCAGGAAATATCCATTCCCATTGAAGCGGTGGCTGGTGTGTTTGCTCGGGAAAATGGTAAAGGGATGTTTTTCGAGGTCGAGCAGCAAGACGGCCAACAGGGTTCTGGGTTATCTCTAGCCTCGGGTGATGCGGTGGATGGTGGCCCGCTGCCAGAGAGCCCATCGCCTCGAAAGCCGCATCTTACGGTGATTAAATAGTAATTTTAAATGGGTGGCTTGATCTCGGTTGAGATGGATCAAATTCTGGCGCCGCCGTTGTCGTTCTGCGTTTAATTGCCGGCATAGCTCAGTTGGTAGAGCAGTTGATTTGTAATCATCAGGTCGCGGGTTCGATTCCTGCTGCCGGCACCAAGATTAGTTTGCTTGCACCGATAGTTTTCTCACTTCGTTGACATGTGCTTTCCAAAGGCACATAATTCACCGCTTTTTTCGGAGGGGTTCCCGAGCGGTCAAAGGGATCAGACTGTAAATCTGACGGCTCAGCCTTCGAAGGTTCGAATCCTTCCCCCTCCACCAATTTACAAATGGTGTCTGTTCATTAAATGTAACCGTCGTTCAAAGTTTGCTCTTTGAAAGGGCGGTGGTTCGTGTGTTGGTGTGAACTAAGCCTGTTACGGCTAATGGTTGCGAGGCGGGTGTAGCTCAATGGTAGAGCAGAAGCCTTCCAAGCTTACGACGAGGGTTCGATTCCCTTCACCCGCTCCATTAAGTCTTGAAGTAAGGCTGTCGTTCCGGTGGTTTGAAAATTGGTTGATGGCTGGTTGTTTTGTGGTGATGTGGTTGGAAGAAAGTAAAGCAGTTTGCGTGTTTTGAAGGTAAATGAAGCCCATGTAGCTCAGTGGTAGAGCACTCCCTTGGTAAGGGAGAGGTCACGTGTTCAATCCACGTCATGGGCACCAATGTTGAACGTATCTATAAAAATCGCGGCGAACGGTGATGGGTTGTGCAAACATCTGCGGGTAACTAGCGGTAACACGGAAATCTGGAAGCGCAATATAAATAAAGTTGCGGTGATTTTTATAGGGCTGTTCTTAAACTAAGTCATTCGATAAGGCGACCAATCATGGCAAAAGGCAAATTTGAGCGGACGAAGCCGCATGTGAATGTTGGGACGATTGGGCATGTGGACCATGGTAAGACGACATTGACGGCGGCGATTACGACGGTGTTGTCGAAGAAGTTTGGCGGAGAGGCGAGGGCGTACGATCAGATTGATAACGCGCCGGAAGAGAAGGCGCGTGGGATTACGATCAATACGGCGCACGTGGAGTATGAG
>DATLHW010000419.1:0-3053 GCA_035539675.1 Burkholderiales bacterium
GCCCTGATGACGGTTGGTTCGTTGGATACCAGCAGTTCCAGATTCGCCAAACTTGCTCGCGCCCAGTAGTTGCGCGGATCTTTATCGAGCGGAGCCAAGCATGACCATCGCACGCCGCCTTCGAGCGCCTGAAGACTGACGGGGCTGTTGTCCGCGCACCCCAAATGACGAAGCAGATAGCGAAGCGTGAGCGCATTGATGCCCGAATAAAAATGTCGGGGGTCGGTGCGAAAGGCGGCTTGATAGGGTTCGATCGCTTCATGCAACAAGGCTTCCTGAGAGGCCGCTATCAGACGCATTTCGGCGCCGCTTCGTTCCGGAATACGCCAGCGGTGGACCCATTCGGTTTTCTGCGCGCGACCCAACAGGCACCATCAATCAGGATTGTTCGTATGAATATCGAGAATGTCGCGAATCCATATCTCGGCTTCGTGGTGTTTGTTCAATCGACCCAGAATGACGCCGATGCTGCAGAGACTTTCCAGATCCGTTGGGTCGATCGCCAGCGCCGATTCGAATTGCTCCAGCGCCAAATTGTAAAGGCCGAGTTTGAGCAGCGCCTTGCCCGCGAGGCAACGGGCTTCTTTGCGCAACACCCAGGTTGGCGTTTCTTCCGCGAGGACCAGGATATCGCCGGCGCGGTTTTGGCGGCGAGCGAGTTCGATGCGGTCCCGCCAACTGTCATGGACATCCCAGAATTCGGTCGTATCTGCGACCTTTAGGGATTTCCAATTGGGTTCGTGGAGATAAGGCAACTGGTGGTAGACCGGACTTATCTTTAGCCCATGCCACGACTTCATCGTCTCGCTGGCGTAGCGGGTGAGCGCCGCGCGATCGACAGCGATCATGTCGGGATCAGGTTTGCCGTCTTTGCGGTGATAGCGAAGCACGCGATCGGTGACGACATCGAAAGGCAGCCTGCCTTCCCGACAACCGATGATCACGACGCCGCGAGCGCGTAACGCGTGGCGCACGCCGAGTTCGTACCATACATTGGGGTTTTCAATGCTGACATCGACTACCACCAGATCGGCTAGCAGTAGCTCTTGAAACATGTCCTTGCGTATCTCGCCTGCGCGCATCTCTTCATCCGCGCGCAATGCTTCAAATCCGGCGGCCTCCAGCGCCGGACGTATCAGGTCTGCATAAATTTGGTCGAAGTCGATCCCTTCCTTGACTCCGAACGGCATGGCCACGAATGCGTGCAACGCCATGGCGAGGTTCCTTCTTCGAGGGATGTGTAAGTTGTTAAGCGCCTCACTGTCGCAGCATGGCGACACGGCGGGCTGCCCCATACTGGTTATAGCAGAAAGTTAGAGGGGTTCAGTTGATGCGGTTATTGTTTACCCGAATTGCCCCGTGAATCTCGTCGCTCCTAGGGGAATCGTATAACGATGTCGTATTAATCCTACGAATCCGCTTTCGGCGGCGCGGGCGAGAAATAACTCGCCGCCAATACCAACACGGCAATAGCCATCAACGAGCCCGTCCATGCCACCGTGCCGACATTCGCCAAGTCTACGAACAGCAGCTTGGCGCCGACCACGGCGAGCAATGTGAATCCCAAGAACCAGCGGCTGCGATCCAGCTTGCGTGTCGCGGTGATCATCAGCGCTATCGCTGCGGTGGTCCATAAAAGCGAGAGCGCCGACTGTACGAAGAGCGATTTGAAAAGCGCATCGACGGTAAACGGCACACCTGCCCAGTGATGTCCCAGCCGTGCGGCCATTGTGGAGACCCCTATGAATCCGAGGCAGTAAACGAGCCGCGGGAAGAAGCTGGCCCGCACATCGTCTTCTTCAAATGTATTTCCCCAGCGCAGTATCGTGAACAGAACCAGGATCTGGGTTAGATCGAATGGGTTCATGAAGGGGATGTAGGTCGATAGAAATCCGCCGCCGTGATGGTTGAAGTTGGCATAGACGCTCCAGAGCGTGAGCAGTAGCGCCACCGGAGCGAGACCGACTTCCAGATAGACGCTGGACTGAGCGGCTACAGGCCAGAGCGCTTTTTTCGCGGCGCCAATTGTGAGCAGTGCGCAGAGAGCGGGCGCAAAGCCCCAGGCAAGCAATGGCCACAAGGTGTTTCCAGGAGCGAGCGAGCGGGAAATCCATTCGAGTTCATGTGAGGCCACGGCGATGACGAGCCAAAACACGAGTAAATGCCGAGTGATGGGGAAGAGGCCGAATGCTTCTTCATCATGTCGAGACAGAACCCAATGATGAGCTGCGATTGCGAGCGGAAAAGCGATTAGCATCGCGCCGTGCAGAACCTCGCCGGTTCGGGCGTACTGCGCTAAAGCCGCCAGCGGAAGGCTGGCCGTCAGCAGCAATATAGGCAGGCGCAATGCGTGCCATTTCAGGGATCGACCTATCAGTTCGAATGCGATGACGCTGCCAGCGGTGAAGGTCAAGAGTAAGGCGATTTTATTGGGCGCCGATGCAAATTCGTGAACTTCCACAACGCCAGAGCCAAACCACCATGCCCATCCCCATAGCAGCAAAATCGGCGACAGCTTTTGATTCGATGCGCCATCGATCGAATCCGAAGACGCTTGTTGCAGCAAATGGGCGCTGACGATGCCGGACGCCGTGAGTATCAATGCGCCGACGTAGAAATTGTTCAACACGGGCATTGCTTGCGCGATGTCTCCATTCAGCCAGCTTACGAGAAAATAAAGTCCCGAAGCAGCCTGCAAGAAAACGCCGAAGCTGCGGGCCAACCAACGTTGCTGGCGAACACCCAGCCAAACCAACACAGCGCCTTCCAAGGCCCATAAGGCGCTGGTGAGTTGCGCGCCGAACGCCAATGGTATGGTCAAGGTGAATAGAGAAACCGCGATGCCGAGATGGCTCTTCTCCATGAACTGCATGGCGGGATCTTTCTTCCCGAGTAGCGCACGCCATAGAAGCAGATAGTAGGCGCCGGCGATAAACGAGCTCCACGCCAGCCCATAATCGTAAGGCCGCATCAAAACCGCCTGCGACAGCATCGCGGCGATCGGCGTCCCGAATACGATCGCACCGTCGGTCCATCCTTTCATTCCAGGCGCT
>DATLHW010000420.1:0-6174 GCA_035539675.1 Burkholderiales bacterium
ACACAAGATCAGATAAATATTGACCTCGCCTCGTTGAATGACAACGAGTTTCGACGTTTGGAAGATTTGCCTCCTATGTTGAAGTGGGCGGTTCCACGTCTCCTGGAAGCAAAGAAAAAACAGATGGTGAGCTTGAAGGAATTAGAGCAGCGAGTGAGCGCTCAGATCAAGCTTGTGGGGAGGGAGCTCATTAAGTGGCAGAGTGAGAGTTATCCGTTAAAAAAAGCGGCGGTGCCACTACTTGCCCGGACGCTTGAAGATACGATACGCGCCTTTGAGGAGCAAGCCAATGCACCGGCCCCGGCGGACGTGGCGTATTTAAGGGATGAGCAGGCTGAGATGGTCGACTGCGCCAGGCGCGCGCATGGTTGGAATGCGTTGGAGCCGACACTTGATCGCGCTGGCTCCTGGTTAAATTTTTATGATTCAGAGCTTCAGCGCTTACAAAATCGCATCAAAGAAGATAACAAGCAAGCAGAAGCAGCTCCGTTGAAAAATGAGTTCGAGCGGCGGCTTGATAGCGCAGAAGATAATCTCCGGTATGCGTTGGAACAAGAGGATCTGCAGGACTTTGAGCGCGTGTTGGCGGCTTATGAATTCATTAAAAGACTGTTAATGAACACGCTAAAAAGTAATTTAAATAACTTCGAAAGCGGGTTGGAAGATGCAGGTGATACTAACGTGACGCCCGTTAAAACGGAATTAAGCAAGATTCGCAAGTTCATGGAATACCCGTGGCTCGATACTCCGCAGCAAGTTGTCGACGCATTGACTAAGACCATAGACGAACTAATCAAAGTTGGAAATCAGCAAGAGGCGCCCTTAAAGGACCAGCTCCAAAAATTAACGGGGGAGCTTAATGTTTTCGTCGAGAATTGGACGTTAATGGTAGTAACGCCTTTCAACCATTTCAATGGCGTATTGGCGATTGGGCAAAATAGACAAACACAGCAATCGATAGATCGACGAATACCTGGCGCCTTTTTGAGTAGGGTGCGGGAGAGTTTTAAAGAACTAAAGCGAGAAGAAAAAAAATACGAGCAAACGCGAGCGGACAAGCGCGAGTCCACGTGGAGGGATGAACTTGACGATCGTGAGAGTGACATACGGGAGCGACTGATCACTGAAATGCGACGGGAAGCAGCCCGGGAAGTGGCGACGGAAAATAAACGTAACGATATTCAAAGTCGGCTGTTAGGCGTCATCCGAACTCAAGCGCGGCAGGACTTTAGAGCTAAAGATTATTTGTCCGATGAAGAAGAAACTCGCATTACAGATCAATTGAATTCTTTAAATGAGGCGCGGAGAGCGCTGGGTTTACCAGAGATTGATTTCCCGGAAAATAAAAAGCGGGTTGCGGAGCAGTTGCAGTTTTTGAGCGTCAGTCTTCGGGACATTTTTCCAGATTTATCCAAAGACGATACAACGCCGCTTGCAAAACTCTTGCGCGCCGCCAGGGACGGTTTAAACAACCTTGAGAAGACTATCGGCGCAAAAGAGCGTTATTCGTTTGAGGATGAAGAGGCCTACGTCGAGGAGCAAGTGAAAGCCTCAGAGATTCGTGTGAAAAATGAGGCAAACGAAGAGATAGATACCGCAGAGGGAAGGCGAG
Source organism: Burkholderiales bacterium (assembly GCA_035539675.1). Lineage (GTDB taxonomy): Bacteria > Pseudomonadota > Gammaproteobacteria > Burkholderiales > DATLHW01 > DATLHW01. Next base: position 1,613 of record DATLHW010000420.1, read on the forward strand.
CAATTGAGTCTGTTGTTAGTGAGAAGTTGCGTAACTATGAATCGTCTTATCGCGGCGCCGGACCGTATGAGAGATCAGCCGTGGAGGCATGCGAAGAGATAGCGCGATATGCAGAGCACGAACTACGACGAGTAGAGAGCTGGGAATCTTATGGATACGAATTTCCACTTTTAAGGGAAAGAGCTAAGCATCTCCAACGGGGTGTGCGGGAGTTGAGGAAAGAATCAGCAGGAGATCTTCTGACACATTTAGTCGATCGTAAATTGCCCAATTTAGACACTAAATTGTTGAAGCTTACCCGCGCTGCGTCCATTGGCAAGGAAGTTGTCCAATCCTTGGAAAGCGAATTTACGGCTATACAGTTGGAATTAGAGAGCGACCCCGACTTGCCAAAGCTCGAAACTTCTGCAGCCGCGTTGAAACTAATAGAGTTCTTTGATCGCGCAATTCAACTGAATAACAAAATTGACGAGCTGGTTTCCCGGCATCAAGCGAATATCCGGGACAGAATGCAAGACATCTGGGATCTGATAAAAGAACGAACAGAGCAAGTGAAAGCGCAGAAGGCGGCGGAAAGTGATGAAGACAAAGCGGAGATACAGAAAAAAATTAAGAGGATAGAGCTGTCCCTTAATGCGCAATTAAAAATTGTGAAGGGCTGGCGGTGGGGACGACAAGAGGCCGCGGTAGTGACTAGGGCGTTCGGTAAGGACAAGGCGCCGGCGCTAACGATGCGCTCCAGTGCGATACGAAAAGGTAATCTTGACAACGAATATCAGTCGATCGTAGGAACTTTAAATTCCGATAAGCACCGTAGGGCATTGATGGCGGGTGCTATACCCCAGTCATTAACGATTGAAAAGTTGACGCAGTGGCAGGGCGAACTTGAGATCATGGAGAAAAAGAAACAGGAGCTAGGCGAGCGGATCGGAAAGCTCAATGCGCAGGTGGATTTAGAAAACGATATTGGAACGCTTGAATCCGCAGCCGCCATTTTTAAGGACATATGGCAGTCCCATCCCGACTTGGAGGCGCCGCTGTCCGAGCGCTCTTCTGCACCGGTGTCCGCAGAGGAAATGTTGCGAAGTGTTGAGAGGTGGAGTAACGCCCTAACAAAACAGAAAGAAAAGTTCCTACAGATTCCAGTGGACGTTAAGGACGAGAAGCCGTTAGAGGAAATAAAAGCAACATTGGATTTGATCCGTGAGGCGATCGAAAAAAAGCTGAAGGACCCAGAGTTTCAGAAGGCAAAAAAGAACTATTTGATGAAACAAAACCAACGAGTGGAGGCCCGGCAGGAGCGCTTAAATAGCGTACAAAAAATGATGGATTCGTTGTCTTCGTTAGGATCATACCTCTCTATGGCTTACGGTTATGAGGAGCAGACTCAACGTTCCGCAGCCAACCATAAGTATTTTTTAAGTAGCAGCGAGCCGGGAGATAACGTTACGACATTTCTTAATTGGGGCCACCACCCGTTAGCGCCTGACGCTTACCGTATTCTATCCGGTGAGCAGCAAAATGACGGACTTGCGCGTCTGGAGGCGGCGGTGGAGCCAGTAAGCTATGCAATGCAGGCATACCAAGAACTCCAACCCGCGCCGGGAGGAGAATTGTTTTTAGGGAGCGAATTCAAAAATCGTTCTTTGCTGGGCAAGGCAAGTCGTTATCTCAGGCAATCTTCTTTAGCGGCAATGGGATCGAGTGCTGCAATGTCGTCCAAGGTTCCTGAAGGGGCGGTGCGAGTGATGGAGGAAAAGGAGGGGAAGCTTGTGCCCGGAGAAGAGATTCGACGGGATATTCGTCCAAAGCCCGAGATGAACGAAGCGAATAAAGCGATGTGGGATTGGTTGAAAGGCGCTGGACTTTCGGTGGCCACGAAGTTTTATTGGGCGCCTAATGAGTTTACAGACGGCGCGGGTCTGAACATTCCACAAAATACTTGTATTGATTACATCCCGGGCGATAAGCCTGGAGAGCCAGAGGCTTCATTTATAGTCCGTGATCCTGATCCAAGGATTGACCAAGCGCTACGCGTACCGGCGGATTGGGTGCCGAAAGACGAACGGGAGAGCTTGATTAAGAAAATCGATAATCTTAAAAAGGCCGTCGAAATATCCCGTAATAACGGAAGCGGGATATCGCCGGGGGAAATAAAGCAACCATATCAAGTTGCTCATAAGACCATCGCTTGTTTAAGGGCCGAAGAACTACAAAAGGTTGAAACAAAGGATCAGGTTAAAGGGAGGGGCCCCTCGCGAAAATAGCATGGAGTCAGACCTTGGCGTGTCGAATGAGTTCTTCTCATTTATCGCTTCTGCCGCCTTTTAGTAAAAAAATATTTAAGGAGCTTCTGCTCAAGTCCCGCGGGCGAGCCGAGTTTGAATTTTGAGCGGATGCATACAAGTGGTACGCATAGCGCCAGAGATTCAATTGCGGCTCGCACCTTCATTTAACCTAGAATCGGCGATTGACCGCTTATTACCCCTAAGAATGTCTTACTTGTTCGAACGTTACAGCAGTTTGATGCATCACCAAATGGGTGAGCACGCTACGCACCCGATTGCACGTTTTGCAGGCTGTCTGACGTTGTTGCTCCGCCTTGCATGGAATGGCCATGCTTCGTTGTCGCCCTTGCAGGGCGCGTCTGCGCTTGCACGCGCAGACCGTTCCGCAGGCGGACAGCATGCTGTCCGAAACCCCTGCTACACCCTAGCCAGACAGCCTGCAAAACGCACACTCGGCTACGTCCAATCGCCGTTTCTAGGTTTAAGGCGCCGTGATGATTTTTACCTCGGTCAGGGCGTTGGATCGATTGCTGTTATTGCCGTATCCGACGATCCGAACATAACGCGCGGTCCGGTCTCGAAAATCGAAGCGCTGCAGATTAAGACTAGCGCCGCTACTTCTTCCGGAAAATACTCGAGTCAGATTGCTTTTTGTGCTTCCAGCATAAATGTCGAATGAGTAGCGACGCTGGTTGCCGAGATAGAAGGCAATGTCCACCGCAGCAACGGTTTTCGTTTGGCCCAGATCATATTCAACCCATTGACCATACCCATTCGCGGACCAGCGCGACTCCGGCGCCAAGCTTCCATCCAGCGTGTATTGCGCGAAATGGATTCCATCGTCGCTGCTCGCTTTGGCGACGATAGTCGTTGGGACTGGAGTAGGCTCCGGCGGAGGAGGTGGGGCAGGTACAGGTTCACTTCCCGTGGCGTCAACCGGCGCCCACCAATTGCCGGAAACAAACAACATCGACAGCAAGTTGATGGAGTCGTCGTAATAGCTGCCTTTCGAAGCCGCCATTAAATTCCAGCCTCGGTTGACGAATGCCTGATGATCGCCATCAGCGACCGTCGCTGCGGCGGTGAGAGGCGCAGTGAAAGCCATGTCGTTATAGCCAACGAGCGGCGCGCCATTCAATTGGTAGCCTGCCAAGATTCCTGACGGCTGTCCCGCAGTGGCGTTTTCAATCCACCCGACCAACTTAGTCATTGCCTTCTTGGCCTTCAGGTTCTGAAAATGCGCGGAATCCATTGCGATGCGAAGCGGATAGCGGCAGGCGTTCCAGGAATATTGGCCATCCGTCGCCGCCTCTAGAAAATATGCGGACGCCGGCTTGGGTGGCGTCGCCACCACGAAGTCCGGCATGAGGCCCGTGCCGCTTGCGTAATTGAGCGTAATCGCGTCGATGAGGCCGTAGGCGGTATCAGCGACATCGTTCCAGAATAAATCACCCGTTGCATGGAAATAGGCATGCATATGGCCCGTCATCCAATCGGAAGAACGGGTCGACCATACGCTTTGATCCCAATCGCCTAACGTGGTCCGCTTGGAGGTAAGGTTGACGCTGCTGCCCTTCAGACCGAGGTTGATGATGCGTTTAGCGTGGCTCAGATAGTTAATGGCGCCGCTCGAGCCCCATTGATAATGAGCCAGCAATAACGCGTATGCGATGTCCATGTCGCCATCCGTGGCCGAAGCGGAGTCCGCGCTGGCGCTTTCGCTTTGGTCGATGATCCACGACATCAGATTCGAGTTGCCCGTGGATCGATGCTTGTCATACATGTTGAACATGCCGTCGAAGTACTTCTTGGCTTCTACGTCGTACCCCGCCATCAACGCGAACAGAATCATCCCGTAGCCATGCGCTTCCGAGGTTGTGATTTCCGTGCCTGTGCCGCCGACGCCTTTCATGCTGACGTAATAGCCGCCTCCAGGCGTAACGCCGTTCGATTGCCGAACATGGGTGGTTTTCCAGTAGCTGAAATAGCTGGCGATGTTGGCGTTCAACTGCGATTGCGAGACATGGTTTGGCTTGATCTTGCCGACGTAATCTTTTGTCTGCGGAAATGGCCGCAAGGCGGTCTGAGCATTCGCGGAATTCGCGATGGTCAGCAGAAACACCGATAGAACAGGCGCGAAAAATGACAACAGCCTTCTACAAAACATCGTATTGCTTCTCCTTCATTGGGGGGATGTAAAAAAATTCCGAATAAGAAACGAGTGCGGAATAATCTTCCGATTGGGATGCGTACGAGGGAGTTTGACGCGATCCC
>DATLHW010000421.1:0-19090 GCA_035539675.1 Burkholderiales bacterium
TACCCACACTTATCGGTTGCAAATTGTTAAAGAGCGACTTACCGACCCACATTTCTTTGCTTCGTTGCTGCTGTGTTTCGATCAAGAGGTGCGCATTATACAGCCCAAAACAAGACCGTCAAGCATTTTTGCAAAAAATCTAAAAAATAACAAAAACAAAATATAAAACAATTACTTAAACATTCTCCATCACTATAACCACACGAACAAATTTTCGTTTTCCTATCTGCAAGACAGCCGATGTACCTACATCCAATCTTAGCGACCTATCACTCACCTTTTCGCCGTTTATCCGAACCCCCCCCTGATCGATGGCACGTATAGCCTCCGATGTGCTTGAGCATAGCCCGACCTGCTTGAGCACAGAAGGAAGAGGGAAACCGTGGGCTTGTGCGGTTAGCATAACTTCAGGCATATCCTGCGGCATTCCGCCCTGCTTAAACCGCGCATTAAAATCGGCCAAAGCTGATTCCGCAGCAGCACGACTGTGAAAGCGCTCAACCATTTCCTGCGCCAAGAGCACTTTAATATCACGTGGATTACGACCTGCCGCGACCTCACTTTTCCAGGCCCGGATTTCGCCCATTGGGCGAAACGACAGCAATTCAAAATAACGCCACATAAGTTCATCGGAAATCGACATTAGTTTTCCAAAAATGTCGTTAGGATTTTCCGTAACACCAACGTAATTTCCTAACGATTTGGACATCTTATTAATACCGTCTAGCCCCTCAAGCAATGGCATACTCAAAATACACTGTGGCTCCTGGCCAAAATGCTTCTGTAATTCGCGCCCCACAAGCAAATTGAATTTCTGGTCCGTTCCCCCTAGCTCCAAATCAGAACGCACCGCAACGGAATCGTATCCCTGAACAAGAGGATATAAAAACTCATGCACAGCAATAGGCTTTTGCTCAGAATATCGCCTTGCGAAATCATCTCGCTCCAACATGCGAGCGACAGTATAGGTCGCGGCAAGTTTAATCATCCCCGCAGAACCCAAACCGTTATTCCACGTAGAGTTGAACATAATCTCCGTCTTATCGGGATCCAGCACTTTGTAAGCCTGCACCCTATATGTCTCCGCATTTGCAGCGATTTGCTCCAAGGTCAACGGTGGCCGGGTAGCGTTACGCCCCGTAGGGTCTCCAATCAGCCCCGTAAAGTCGCCAATAAGGAACATTATGTGATGCCCGAGGTCTTGCAACTGACGCATCTTGTTGAGTAAAACGGTATGACCAAGATGGAGATCTGGAGCGGTTGGATCAAACCCAGCCTTAACGCGTAACGGTTTTCCTCGAGAAAGCTTTCGCTTAAGCTCTTCCTCCACAAGGATTTCCTCACATCCGCGACTAATTATCTCGAGCTCCGATTCAGGTGATGCCATAAATGTCCTTTGAGTCTATTGTTAACTTAGAAGTCTTTCGACTTTGCATTGCACTTAAATGCGTCCCGCCGTCGCTCCGAAAAAATCGGCCATCTATCCACTAATTCTTCCCTTTGGGAGGAGTTTTTGTTATTCTGCGGGCTGGGAAAATATTCATTTGTTTATGAAAATCAAAAGCATGCGAATAGTATCGCAAAAATTTTTATCTCAAAAAACCAGGAATGGATTTCTACCACAGATCGCCATCTTGACTGGGCTCTCGCTATTCGGCGTCGTGACAGCCTTCGGGATCGCCCCAGACTCGATTACGCAATCCATTGAAATCAAACCAGTCGTTGCAGAACTGGAACTCCCCACGTTTCCTTATCACACCGAGGAGGACCAACCCTACTCCTATCAAGATAAAGTCGAACGCGGAGATACAGTCGCTCGGCTTTTGTCCCGACTAAATGTTGACGACCCAGAGGCACTGAACTTTCTTCAAACCAATACGACTGCCCGAGCGATTTTTCAGCTAAAACCGGGAAAAATAGTTCGAGTGTCTACAACTGAAGCCGGCAAATTGCTTTCCTTGCGCTATTTTAATCAAGCTGGTTCTGTTTTGGTCATCGAGCACATAGGGAAACAATTTCTAGCTATTAATAAGTCCCTCTCCGAAGTGCCTAGATTAGTTTTCAAAACTGGGGTCGTCCGCAATTCGCTTTTCGGCGCCACAGATTCGGCTGGCATTCCTGATGTCGTAGCGTCACAAATCGCAAAAATATTTTCTACAGATATCGATTTTCACGCCGACCTGCGTCAGGGCGATAGATTCTCCGTCGTGTATGAGATGTACCAGGATGCAGACGAACCAGCGAGGAGCGGACGGGTGCTTGCTGCCGAGTTTGTTAATAACGGCAATGCGCATCATGCAATTTTTTTCGAAACCACCCCAGGCCAAGGCGACTATTACACTCCAGAGGGAAAAAACCTACGTAAAGCATTCTTGCGCTCCCCACTTGAATTTAGCAGAGTGACTTCAGGATTTAGTATGGCCCGCTTTCATCCGGTTTTAAAAAATTGGAGAGCCCATACGGGAGTCGATTTCGCAGCGCCGACAGGAACACGAGTGCTCGCAACTGCTGATGGATTTGTCAATTTTTCCGGGACTCAACGAGGTTATGGAAATGCAATCGAGCTTAAACATCAAGGTGAATATACGACCCTGTATGCGCATTTATCTGGCTTTGCAAGTGGATTAAGAAAAGGCATGTCAGTGCGGCAGGGTGAAGTAATCGGATACGTGGGCTCAACTGGCCTAGCAACCGGACCACATCTTCACTATGAATTCAAAATTGCCGGCGCTCACCGCGACCCACTCGGTGCTGGGGTGCCACTTGCTGTTCCGTTACCACAGCAACATATCGCAGCTTTTCATCAAAAAACGAGCGCACTGCAAGCCAAGCTTGCACTAATTCGCGATAGTAAATTTTCCAACTTCGAATAAATGCTCAACATAATTCACTTCGTCAAATTTGACGGCAGTGTGACAGCGAACCGAGAGTTAGCACCGTAGTCTTCTATAGACTCGCCATATACCACACCCCTATTGCATGGACATCTTGCATTTAAGCCCCACACCATCAGTCGAAGTTCTTCCTTCAAAAGCATCACTGTTACAAATTCTGTGCCACCAGCCGCTTGTTTACCTAGCTACTAGCGGTATCCGAATTTTCAACAACCGATCAAACAACAAGTCGCAGCTAATTTGCCTTCTGGGTCGTAAGAACATTTAGGCAGAAAATGATGATCCGCAACCACACGTCGAGGTAGCATTTGGATTTTTGATTACAAATTGCGCACCCTCTAGACCTTCCTGGTAATCGATTTCGGCGCCGACTAAATATTGATAACTCATTGGATCAATAAGTAATTGCACTCCATTTTTTTCCATGATCGTATCATCGTCACTAACGACCTCATCGAACGTGAAGCCGTACTGAAACCCCGAACAACCACCGCCAGTGACAAAGACACGAAGTTTCAAATCAGGATTACCTTCCTCATCAATTAGCGACTTAACTTTAATCGCGGCGTTGTCAGTAAAAAGCAACGGCGCAGGCATTGAGCCCCCCCCTCCAGACTCGGCGTCTTCCTCAGAGAGAGGCGCGATGCCATCAAAAAAACCACTATCGCGAGCGCCCGACGAAACAGGCTTAGTTACTGCATCCATAATAAACTCCTGATTTATAGTACAGACGAATGATCCACCGAGCGTCAAAAATGGATCAATTTCCGGTAGCGGGCTTAAGCTCCACAACCTTTTCTTGTTTTACAGCTTCATGAACCAACCGCCCCTGCACAATGGCGCCCACATGCATTTCAATCGTTTTATAGTTAACGTCGCCTGAGACTCTGGCCTTAGGCAAAAGTTCGATATATTCACCCGCATGGATTGGACCAATGACAGTCCCATTAATCCACATATGCGCCACATTAATCTCCCCTTCCACCTTGGCTTGCTCAGAAAGAACCAAAGTGCATTCTTTGTCGCCCGAACCACGCACATTTCCAACCACATGCCCATCAATTCTTAACCCACCTGTGAAGGTAATGTTGCCTTCAATTTTTGAGCCGGCCCCGATTAGGCTATCAATAGCGCTATTCTGATGTTTCTTTCCAAACATGGCTGAAACCTCCTCACGAAAGTGATAGGGAGCGGGTTGACCGCACTTGTCCGGTAGCCCTTTCAATGATGCGTAGCTGGATAGATTTTAACACTGTTCCCGGCTCCGCTTTAAAACGCCCTTCCAGGCGCTGATAATACTTAAGCTTTACATCGAAAGTTGGAGCCAAGTCATCCGACTCAGGATAGGTTATTGCGGTAGCCACGCCACCTCTTTCGCCGGTCACAATGAGCTGAGCCTTGCCTACAAAATCTCGATCACGCTGCCCTCCCTGAACCAGAAGGGCATAAAAACGGTACTCGTTCGGCAAGACATCCCCCTCAATTCGGAAATTTTGAATTGAGAGCCCACCGGAGACCTTACCCGAGGACATGATATTACGAAAGAAACTCACCTCCTCCTTAAGATTAGCGTTCTCCTCCTGGAGTTGCGTAATGTTCAGCGAAAGCTCTATTTGGGCGGCGCGCTCTATTTGAGCCTGCTGTTGTAGCCGATCCAAACTCGACTTCAGTTCTGCATTTTCTCCACTTATTCTTCTTGAAAGATTGTTCGCTTCTGTTAGCTGTTGTTCAAACTGTGCACGATCAAAACCCGCATATTCCTGCCCCGTGTTAAAGATCCACCATAATAATGCGCCTGCCAACAGCACCATCAAAATAAACGCAGTGCTTCGCCAATACCAAGGCGCCCTGGGGCGGACAGTCACTTTCGGCGCATAAATCCCGAAAGTCGCCTGTAGGCGCTTGGCAAGTCTCATGGCAAGACAGCAATATGGGTAAGCCCAGTCGTTTCAGGAAGTCCGAACATGATGTTCATATTTTGCACAGCCTGACCTGCCGCGCCTTTAACCAAGTTATCCTCAACAGAAAGTATGACGGCTATATTCTGTCCCTGCGGACGGTGCACCGCGATACGGCAAACATTGGATGCCCGCACAGATCGCGTCTCCGGGTGACTTCCAGCCGGCATTACATCGACAAAGGGCTCATCTTTAAAACGTCGTTCATAAAGATCCTGAAGATCCACATCTTTTGTGAGCTTAGCGTAGAGCGTTGCGTGAATGCCGCGGATCATTGGCGTAAGGTGTGGGACAAAAGTTAATCCCACCTCACGCCCTGCCCCCCATGCCAATCCCTGACGAATTTCGGGTAAGTGTCGATGGCCAGCCACACCATACGCCTTAAAATTATCAGACGCCTCCGGGAATAAGGCATGCACTTCCGCTTTGCGACCAGCACCACTTACCCCGGACTTACAGTCCGCAATTAAACAATCTAGATCCGCTACGCCAATTTCAACTAATGGGAGAAAACCTAGTTGCACAGCAGTGGGGTAGCATCCAGGATTAGCAACAATCCGAGCATTACGAATTTTCTCTCGATGCATTTCCGGCAAACCGTAAGCGGCTTCCGCGATTAATTCCGGGGCAGCATGAGTCACCCCATACCATTTCTCCCACTCAGCCACGTCTTTAATTCGGAAATCGGCCGCCAAATCGATCACTCGGACGCCTGCATCAACGAGACGCTTAGCATCGTTCATTGCGACACCGTTTGGTGTAGCGAAAAACACAACGTCACAACGCTCAAGCGAAGATTCAGCAGGATCGGAAAACTTCAGAACGACGCGACCTCGCAAACTAGGAAACATGTCTGCCACTAGCATACCAGCTTCCTTCCGCGACGTAATCGCAATCAAATCCACATCAGAATGCTGGGCTAATAGACGCAGCAATTCAACACCTGTATACCCAGTTCCACCCACGATTCCGACTTTAATCATGACAGCATCATCCGCAAATAGATCTTATGATCATAAACAGATTAAGAAGCGCTGAGCAACAACAGCACAAAACAAAAAGGCCGCTCGAAGGCGGCCTTTTTGATATACAAACAATTAACGCTTGGAAAATTGCTTGCGACGACGTGCTTTGTGGAAACCGACTTTTTTACGCTCCACTTCCCGATCATCGCGGGTGACAAACCCAGCATTTGACAATTGAGATTTTAAAGACGCATCGTAGTCAATCAGCGCCCAGGTAACACCGTGGCGAATAGCACCCGCCTGTCCTGACTGGCCACCACCTTTGACGTTTATTTTGATATCAAAGGCGCCAGAATGATTAGTCAACTGCAGCGATTGACGCGCAATCATCCGGTCCGTTTCGCGAGAAAAGTATTCGTCAATGGGCATTCCATTAACGATGATGTTACCTTTTCCAGGTTTAATAAAAACGCGCGCTACTGCTGTCTTGCGGCGGCCGGTGCCATAGTTGTTTTTGCCAACCATATATTTTCCTATCAGATATCCAGCGCTTGGGGCTGCTGGGCAGAATGCGGATGCGCTTCGCCCGCATAGACTTTTAGCTTCTTGATCATCGCATAACCGAGAGGACCTTTTGGCAACATGCCTTTGACGGCCTTCTCAAGCACACGGGCGGGGAAACGCTGCTGCATTTTAATAAATGTAGTTTCGTATATACCACCTGGATAACCGGTATGGCGGTAGTATTTCTTATCTTCCGCCTTATTACCGGTGACACGTAATTTCTCGACGTTAACAACCACAATGTAGTCGCCTGTATCAACGTGAGGTGTGAATTCAGGTTTATGTTTGCCGCGCAAGCGGCGAGCAATTTCGGAAGCCAACCGGCCGAGTATACGGTCGGTCGCGTCCACGACGAACCAGTCGCGCTTTACTTCATGGCCTTTGGCTGAAAACGTTTTCATGGGTGCAATTCCCGCAACTCAGATTCGGAGAGCCGGCGATTTTATAGGAGAGCCTTCTTCGGTGTCAAACCAAATAAACAAACACCACTTTAAAAGCACATAAAACTGCGCGTCTGCGCCGTCCCACCATCGTGACGACAAAAGAATCGCGCTAAGATACGCCTCTTCGAGATTTTTGGTAAGGGCGGCTGTAATGAAAGCACGCATCAAATGGGTGGAAGGTGTCAGTTTTTTGGGAGAAACAGAGAGCGGTCATGCCGTACTGATGGATGGCGCGCCAGAGGCTGGCGGGCGCAACCTGGGCCCGCGCCCCATGGAAACGGTATTGATTGGCGCGGGCGCCTGCGCTAGCTTCGATGTCGTACACATCTTGCGCAAGGCGCGTCAGGATATTACCGATTGCGTTGCGGAAATTAACGCAGAGCGCGCCGAAACCGATCCGAAAGTGTTTACGAAAATACACCTCCACTTTATTGTGACCGGTCGAAACCTCAAGGCCGAACAAGTGGAGCGAGCAATTCACTTATCCGCGGAAAAATATTGCTCGGCTTCTATCATGCTCGGCAAAACAGCCGAGATGACACATGATTTCGAGATTCGCGAAGCGTAAAACTACACCCAGTAGGTTGTCTTCGTCATTACTCGAGACGTTAGCTTCATTGCAAACTTGATGGGAAGAGGTAATTCCGCAGCGCCATACTCAAGCCCCGTTTGCGCGTGAGATGCCTCGTCTCGCTTCATCTGCTCGACAATGGCTCTAGTACGGTAGTCCGCAACCGAGAGCCGCTCCAAGTGGCTCTTGAGGTGCCCCTCCACTTGACGCTCTGTCTCCACGAGAAAAGCCAAGTTCCAGCGATCCCCCATTAGGCCGGAAAAGGCTCCCAATGCGAACGAGGCTCCATACCAAAACGGATTTAACAAACTCTTTCTTGAGCCCAACTCATGCAACCGAGTTTCGCACCAAGCAAGATGATCCACCTCTTCTCTTGACGCCACTTCCAACGCAGCCTGAATCTCGGGGTTACGCGCCGTGAGCGATTGGCCTTGGTACAGCGCCTGCGCGCAAACTTCGCCGCTATGATTCACCCGCATCAGGCGGGCCGCCTCACGCTTGTCATCTGACGGCAATTCATGCAACGAGGCCGACTCGCCTGGCGTAGGGCGCCGGGCATTCGCAGGAGCCAACACGGTGCGGAGCGCTTGATCAAAACCGATAATTAATTTGTCTGCTATTTTCATGGCCAAATAAAACAAAAGCGGGCGCTCCGGATGGAACGCCCGCCAATTCTACTACGCTTAATTCTTCGGAAAACCCGAAAAATTTGCTCTTAGAAAGTGTGCTTAACGCCCACGCCAAAGCCTCGTGGGTCCGCGCCAGCGCCAGCGCCAGCCAGGGTGTTAACCCCGAAGGTGTTGCTGGAATTGGTATCGTTATCGATATTCACGTACAGCGCGTATAGCTCCGTACGCTTGGTCCAAGCATAGCCGTAGCCCAGAGCCCAGAATCGCGCTTTGGTATCCGTTTGCTCGGTTCCATCTATCTCAAGTTCGTTGTTCTGTCCGTAGCTTGCACGAAGATTGTGAGGACCGAACTTACCCAAGTAGGACACGAACCACGTGTCCATTTCAGCTTCGTTCGCAGTGCCAGCAAGGATATTGGCAGCGGTGGTGGAAGTAGGATCAACGGTCTTCGGCAATCCGATGGTTCCTACGCTGCCTTCAAAATTCAACCGCTCCCACATTGCGCTAACAGTGTGGCTACCCGCAAAAGTAAATGCGCCGCCTACTTTCCAAGCCGTATCGTCAGACTTGGTGGTCGCCGTGTTTGCATACTCATCATGCTTTTCGTACGCCGCAGTCACGTAAATCGGACCATTTTCGTAGGCCAGCGAAAGCGACAAGAGTTGTGGATCGCAAGCGATACCCGCGCATGCCGCCGCGTTCTTTTCTTCATTCGCACCATATCCAACACGTCCTGAGAAGCCACCTAAGTTCGGGGACCAATACTGAACGAAGTTTTGCTGGCGTCGATCAAAGCTGGCGCGATTAGCAGCATTGCCCGTATTAAGCGGCGACACATTACCACCCACCACGCCCGTATATGCAGCAATCGACGTATTGCCAAATGGATCAAGACGACCCGTGGAGAACTTATAAGGCGTGTCCCATAAACCCAGGTTCACATTACCAAAGCTACCTTTTAAACCAACCGCGCTGTTGCGGTTAGACCAGCCGCCACCACCCGAGTCAATGGGCACATTGTTTTCGATTTGGAACCAAGCATCCACTCCACCACCCAGAGGTTCGACGCCTCTAAAGCCAATGTTTGCGGAGTTATTGCTCACGCGATTACGTCTTTCGAGGTTGACGCCAGCGCCAGCGGCGCTTTTCGCCTGAACGCTCTCAACGTCAACGTTCAACGTTCCATAAATTGATACGGTGCTGTTATCAGCCAGCGCGATGGCTGGCGCGGCAACCGCGGCGGCTACGGCCAAGGCGATTAAATTCTTGTTCATGGTCTATCTCTCCATTCAATGAACCAAAAGGTTTTAGAGCGATGCTTCCGAAACTTCTGAAACGAATCCAGAGCGTGAGACTTCCGAGAGAAGCGTCTAACCGTCTTCTCTTAGTGCGGTTTAGATAATGCCAAAACCCGGAACGTCGAAACAACAAAACGAAGGCAATTTCGCAACATCAAGCGAATAGTGTTGCCTGAACGCAACACTTCACTCAAACGCGCAGACTTCTGGCAGTGCAAATCGAATCGCCACCTGCAATTGACCACAACGTCAATGCGCGACACAATTCCGCGACGCGAGCGCTTGAGGCAAAATTCAAGGCAAAAACAAACAAAATCCCAGTCTCGCGCCACATTTCTCGGCGCACAAAATGCCAACTACTCGCGCCGAAATCATCGAGGTTCATCCGGACCTCAGATTTTCTTTTGACCGAGAGGAGCATAAATGAAAATGAAGAAGTTGCTGTTGAAACCCATTGTCCTAGCGTTTGGCCTGAGCACCTTGCCGCATGCAGGAACCGTTATGGCTTCCGGCTTTGCTCTCTTTGAACAAAACGGCAGTGGCGCCGGTAATTCCTTCGCAGGCGGCGCCGCGATCGCTGAAGACGCGAGCACGATATTCTTCAACCCGGCGGGACTGACGCATCTAAAAGGAAAACAAATCGTCGCAGCCGGCCACGCAATCATTGTGGACTCCACGTATTCGAGCAACACCGCGACTTCTGATCTGGGCACACCACTCACGGGCGGCAATGGTGGAAATCTCGGCGATACAGTTCTCGTACCAAATTTTTACTTCTCGACCAACTTAACTCCTCAACTTAGCTTTGGCGTCGGCGTCAACGTTCCTTTCGGACTGGTGACGGAATACGATTCGAACTGGGTAGGACGTTATCAGGCACTTAAATCAGAAGTCTTGACGCTTAACGTCAACCCAACGATAGCCTGGAAGGTAAGCGACACAGTCTCTCTGGGCGCTGGAATCAACGCGCAGTACATTGAGGCTGAAATTGGCAAGGCGATTGACTTTGGCACTGCCTGCTTTGCCACTGTGGGACCAGGCGTATGTGGCGTGCTGGGGCTTTCTCCGCAGAATAATGATGGTTCAGTCACCATCAAAGGCGATGATTGGGGTTTTGGTTTCAACCTGGGCGCACTATTTCAAGTCACCCCGAACACCCGAATCGGCGTTGCGTACCGCTCAAGAATCAAGCAAGAACTTACCGGCGACGCCTCGTACTCCAATGTGCCAGCGGCCTTCGCAGCGCAACCGACCTTCACCAACACTAGTGTCAAAACCGACATCACGCTGCCCGAGTCGGCATCCCTTAGCGCATTTAGTCAGCTCAGTCCTAAATGGGCCATCATGGGCGATGTAACTTGGACCAAGTGGAGCCGCTTCAAGGAATTACGTATTAAATTTGATAACGGCGCTGCGGACAACGTGACGCCGGAAGAATGGCGCAACACTTATCGGGTCGCAATTGGCGCGAATTACCAGCTGAATGACGCGTGGAAACTGCGTACCGGCCTCGCCCATGACCGTTCCCCAGTTAAAGATGAGTTCCGCACGCCTCGCATTCCCGACCATGATCGTACTTGGCTCGCCTTCGGCGCCAGCTATCGCACTTCGGCCGCAGGAGTTCTCGATCTTGGCTATCAACATGGATTCTTCAAGGACACACCGCTCAATAAATCCGAGCAGCTTGGGGGAACGTTGGTGGGTAAATACGATACAAAAGCCGATGTCTTAAGCGTTCAATACACTCATTCGTTTTAACGCAAGGTTATTAATAAACGCGACCGCAAGAGGAGCATCCAGGACGCCATGGATGCTCCTCAGGTTGGAGCACTACGGTCATTCCATGTGCTCCTGAAACGGAGAAACAGCGCTGGCGGATTCCTTTATGATCGCATTTAATAGAGGATCTACTTCCTGATTCCGGAGGCGCTCCAACTCCGGCCTCCACTTCCATGAATTCGCTCCGCATCGTTCAAGCTGACATCACCACCTTACGCGTGGACGCCATTGTCAACGCCGCGAACTCCACCCTGTTAGGCGGCGGCGGAGTCGATGGGGCTATTCATCGCGCTGCCGGACCGGATCTCCTCGCCTATTGCCGCCCCCTCGGCGGATGCCCCACTGGCAAAGCCAAAATCACGCCCGGCTTTCGTCTACCGGCGAAATACGTCATTCATACCGTCGGACCCATTTGGAGCGGTGGCGGAGACGATGCGCCAGCGCTGTTGGCTTCCTGTTACCGGGAATCGCTACGTCTCGCTTCAGAAAATAATGTCCGCAGCATCGCCTTTCCCGCCATAAGCTGCGGCATTTATGGCTACCCCTGGGAGCAAGCGGCCGAAATTGCTGTTCGGGAATGCGCAATCGCCTTGACTACAGACAAGTCGCTTGGCGAAGTCCTACTAGTAAGCTTTGATGTGGAGATGATGGTGATATTGGAAAACGCATTGAGCCAGTTCCAGGAAGGATCTCGCTAGCCATGAACCTTGCTCTACAACGTCACGCGGGATACGCCTTGTTGGCTGCCGCGTTGTTTGGCGCCAGCACGCCATTAGCGAAACGCCTGCTGGGCGACCTTTCGCCGCTGATGCTGGCAGGCCTTCTTTACCTTGGCAGCGGCATTGGTTTGGCGGCTTTACGTTTGATAAAGTCAATTTCCGCCAAGGAATCAGAATCGGGCGACCTCCATGGAAAAGACTACCTATGGCTGACGAGCGCGATTCTCGCTGGCGGGGTATGCGCCCCGGTTTTGCTGCTCTGGGGACTCTCTGGCGTCTCGGCGTCGGTCGCTTCGTTGCTGCTCAACTTCGAAGGCGCATTGACGACCATACTGGCCTCGCTGATCTTCGGCGAGGCGGTTGGCAAACGCGTCTGGTGGTCCGTAGCGATCATGTTGCTCGCCGGCTCCACGCTCGTTTATTCGCCGGGTGCGGAAATACGAGAACTACTGCCCGCCGCCGCAGTGATCGCCGCCTGCCTACTATGGGGATTGGACAACAATCTGACTCGCAACATTTCCGGAGCGAATGCGGCGACTATCGCCATGTACAAGGGCATCGCAGCCGGATGCGTCAATCTGACACTGGCCGCCTTAGCCGGCGCTACGCTCCCCTCAGCGGGAAACACTATCGCGGCAACCCTGATCGGATTCTTCAGCTATGGGCTAAGCCTAGTGCTGTTCATTATCGCGCTTCGACATCTGGGAAGCGCCCGCACCAGCGCGCACTTCGGCACGGTGCCTTTCTTCGGCGCTGCGCTCTCCATCATCCTGCTCAACGAACCTTTAACCATGGGCTTCGCCGTGGGCCTGATGCTGATGATATTGGCGACATGGCTGGTCCTGACGGAAACCCACGAGCATTTTCACGTTCACACGCCTGTGACTCACGAACATCCGCATCGTCATGATGAGCACCATGATCACGCGCATTCCGGGCAGGAGGGGGCTGAGCCGCATAGCCACGTTCATACGCACGCTCCCCTTGCTCATAGCCACGCTCACCTGCCCGACCTCCATCATCGGCACCGCCACTAACAGCCACCACCTTCTCAGGGAACAGATGGGGTCTCCCGCGAAGTCCGATCCCATTCGTTCGAGAGTGCAAGAACCTATCGCGCCGCCCGGCGCCGCTCTCAATATCAGTTACAATTCAAGACCGTCGCCGCGTTTTAAAGTGGGCGACTAAAACTTTGACCATCTCCTACACACAATGTCGAACAGCAACGCAAAGACCGATAGCGCCACTGCGCCAGCGTCCAATTTCATTCGCAACATCATTGACGCCGACTTGGCGAGCGGCAAGTACGCCAATCGCGCGTGGGGAGGTAAACCAGGCCCCGTCGCGGTTCACGAAGGCGCGGCGCCGGACCCCGCTAAGATCCGCACCCGCTTCCCGCCCGAGCCGAACGGCTACCTTCATCTCGGCCACTCGAAATCGATCTGCCTGAACTTCGGTCTCGCCGAAGGCTTTGGCGGCGTATGCCACATGCGCTTCGACGACACCAATCCCACGAAGGAGGAACAAGAATACGTAGACTCCATCCTCGACGCCGTGCATTGGCTGGGCTTCGACTGGAAAGAGAATCTCTATTACGCCTCCGATTACTTCGATGTCCTTTACGCCTTCGCCGAGCGCTTCATCGAACACGGCCTCGCCTACGTAGACAGCCTATCCGCTGAAGAGATGCGTCAATACCGTGGAACACTCACCGAACCCGGCAAGGAATCGCCTTATCGCAATCGGGCAACAGAAGAAAACCTGGATCTTTTCCGGCGAATGAAAGCAGGCGAGTTTCCGGATGGCGCGCACGTTCTGCGCTTGAAGATCGATGTCGCATCGCCCAACATCAACATGCGCGATCCGGTTATCTATCGCATCCGCCACGCCCATCACCATCGCACCGGCGACAAGTGGTGCGTCTATCCCATGTATGACTACACCCACTGCATTTCCGATGCATTGGAGAGAATCACGCATTCCGTCTGTACGCTGGAGTTCGAAGACCATCGTCCGCTTTACGACTGGGTTTTGGAAAAGCTTGCCGACTTTGGCGAATTGACGCGTCCGTTGCCCCATCAATACGAGTTCGCCCGGTTGAATCTCACTTACGTTGTCCTGAGCAAACGTAAGCTCATCCAGCTCGTCGAAGAAAAACACGTCGAAAGCTGGGACGACCCACGCATGCCCACCATCGTCGGCGCTCGGCGGCGCGGATATACCCCGGAAGGTTTCCGCCTTTTCGCGGATCGCATCGGCGTCTCAAAATCGGATTCGTGGATCGATTACACGGTGTTCGAAGACTGCATGCGAGAAGACCTGAACGAACGCACACACCGACGCTTTGCCGTACTTGACCCCGTGAAGTTGATCATCGACAACTATCCAGAAGGGCAAATGGAGGAATGCCACGCGCCCCACCATCCGCACAAACCCGAGCTCGGCAAACGCGTCATGCCGTTTTCGCGCGAACTATGGATCGAACGTGAAGACTTCATGGAGACCCCGCCGAAGGGCTACTTCCGTTTAACGCCCGGCAAGGAAGTGCGGCTCCGCTTCGGTTTCGTGGTGAAGTGCGTCGGTTTCGACAAGGACGCGGATGACAATGTCGCCGCCGTTCACTGCGAGTACTACCCCGATTCGAAATCCGTCACGCCCGGTTCGGACAACTACAAGGTCAAAGGCAATATCCACTGGGTATCCGCCGCGCACGCTTACCACGCTGAAGTTCGACTTTACGATCGGCTATTCAGCCATGCAGTGCCTGGCAAACGCGCCGTGGCGGCCGCCGGCCCCGCACCGGATCACCATCACACGCAGGAAGATGAATCCGGCAAAGCCCACTTGGCCGATGAGAAGCCAGAGCACAATTGGCTGGACGACATCAACCCGAGCTCCAAGAAAATCATTACTGCTTATTTGGAGCCGGCGTTGAAGGATGCAGAGTCGGAAGAGCGATTCCAGTTTGAGCGGCATGGGTATTTCGTGGCTGACCGGAAGGATTCAACGGCAGGAAAACCTGTGTTTAATCGAACAGTAACGTTGCGGGATTCGTGGGGCAAAGAAGGCGGAAAGTTTTAGAACCCGTTATGCAAGTGGGGATGTCCATCAACTTCCAGAGGACCTCGTTTGGGAAAACTCGGCCGTAATTACTTCTTAACTCGAAGTCGACAGCATCTCCCCTACGGCGGGAGACATTCTCCCGCCACCACCGAAATCGCCTCCTGGATACTGGCGGCCGGAGCGCTGTTCCTCGTACTCCGACTGCATGTGCTAGTGGCGTTGCTTGCGGGCCTGTTGGTTTACGAACTGGTTCACCTGATAGCGCCGTTACTGCAACGACGCCTTTCCAATGATCGCGCACGACTGGTCGCCGTTGTGGGCCTATCGGTATTGATCGTGGGCCTATTAACAGCAGCGATACTCGGCATTGTGCTTTTTTTCCGCAGCGAGGTCGGCAGTCTCTCCGCGCTTGTCCAGCGGATGGCGGACATCATCGAAGGCAACCGCAACACGCTCCCCGATTGGCTGCTGGCGTCGCTACCGACTAACCCCGAGCAACTCCGCGAGGCAATCGTCCAGCGACTCCGCGCCAATGCGCCCACATTGCAACTTGCTGGCTGGGAAGCGGGCCGGGCGTTCGCCCAACTGCTGATTGGGATGGTGATCGGCGCCATGATCGCGCTCTATGAAGCCGCTCAACGCCGGACGGAGAAACCACTTGCCCGAGCCTTGACCGATCGAATCGAACGCCTCGGCAATTCTTTCCGACAAGTCGTGTTCGCGCAAATTCGCATTTCCGCGGTGAACGCGACATTCACCGGGCTCTATCTCGTGGTCGTGCTGCCATTATTCGGCGTCCACCTCCCCTTTGCCAAAACACTGATAGTCGTCACCTTCCTAACCGGCCTGCTGCCGGTTGTAGGCAATCTGATTTCCAACACCGTCATTGTCGTCGTCAGCCTATCCCACTCCGTCCAAGCCGCATCGGCTTCGCTCGCCTTTCTCGTTATCATCCATAAGCTGGAATATTTCCTTAACGCCCGCATCATCGGCACGCAGATTCAGTCTCGGCCTTGGGAGATTTTGATTGCGATGGTGGTGATGGAAGCAGCGTTCGGAGTGCCTGGGGTTGTCGCCGCGCCGATTTATTATGCGTACTTGAAGCGGGAGTTGGCGGATCGGGGGTTGGTGTAAAAATTGACGTCGAAACGATGCAGTTTCAATACTGATTGTCCCCGCAATTTGGCCGCTCTTTGGATTTGCAATCCCTCCGGCATCTGTACTAGTCCATCAGTCATATAGACACCCTCCCACACGAACACCTATTCTTAAAGCGAGACGTAGCGAAAACGTATCGTGAAGATTAGGAGTCATCATGCCCCTATGCAGCCACCATGTACCGTTCGAGAAAAGATGCGCCGCTTGCGTGACAGAAGGTTTAGCGCGGGAAGCGGCGCGTAATCAACCATTGGTAGATATGAATATTGATGGGGAGGCTTATCGCTCCAATATCCGTGGGAATGAGCGTCAGTTAGCTCTGGTTACATTCCCTCCAAGCCCCCAAAATTATTGTCGAAACGAGCGTAGGCGTTCGGCGGAGACTGTACGACTCAAAGTGTCTTCGTAGATTCGTTAGGCGTACTCTGCTATTCCTCGGAAGGTACGCTAAATTCAATATCGCCGCCAATCGCAGCGGCGATCAGGGTCAGCAACTAAGTAGGGCAACCACACCTAATCTGGCAAAATACTCGGCCAACAATCAAGGTTTCCTGAGTAAAAGCCAGAGTTAGCTCCCATCAATTTGCTTCTAAAACAGAGTCTGCATTCCGCACTGAGGACAATCGCCGCAAGCATGAAGCCGGACTTTTGAAGCAGCTAACCGCCGGCATATGTCGGTTTGTGGTATTTTTTGCCCCTCCAAATTAAGCAATGAAGGAAGCTCGAATCTTGGAGGAAACGCCGAAAAAGAATGAAATTGATCTTTGCGGCTACGGCAAGAAGATCTGAGAAACGATACAAGCCTTTTACAGCCCATTGATTAAGCCAAAAGTAGCTCGTCACATTATCAACACGAGGCGAGAAAGCAGTCTCAGAGTTAACTTTGGGGTTAGCTATGGTTAAATGCGTGATATTCAAAAGAATGTAGATTTGCCCCCTACTCTCAAGCACGCACTATACTGCGCGCAGAGACAGACTCCGATGCAAGACAAGCTCATATTCCACATTACACACGTTCAAAATCTCCTCGGCATTATTGAGGCTGGTTGTCTTTGGTCAGACGCGAAATGCCGAGAGCTTGGAATTGGCCCGACAAACATTGGGTATAGCCATATAAAAGATCGGCGAATGCGCCGCCCTATTAGAGTTGGCATGGAAGGAACGCTTGGGCAGTACGTCCCATTCAACTTTTGCCCTCGTTCCGTGATGTTGTATGTAATTCACCAGAAGCACGCGGATTTCAATGAAGGGCAAAATGAGATTGTGCATCTTGTATCGACTATTCAAACGGTAGTTACATCAGGGCGCGAATGGGTATTCACGGACATTCATGCTGATCTCGATTATGCCCGCCATTTTCACGACCTTAGTGAGCTCGATCAAGTGGATTGGAGTGTAATGCCCCTTCAACTTTGGCGTGGAGAAGAAACGAAACGGAAACGACAAGCAGAATTCCTGATATGGGATTGGGCGCCATGGGAATGCGTCACCCATATCGGTGTCAAAACTAATGACGTTGCATTAAAAGTTCAGGCTATGCTGGCTGCCGCTAACCATAAACCTCAGGTTAGAATCAAGCCAAATTGGTATTACTATTAGGGCTAGAGAAACTCAACATGCTTCAAACTACACACGGAAATTTACTGCTTGCTAACGCAGATGCCATTGTAAACACCGTTAATACGGTAGGTGTAATGGGTAAAGGTATCGCGCTACAATTCCGCAAGTATTTCCCGGAGAATACTGCCGCCTATGAGCACGCATGCAAGAAGGGCGAGGTAAAAATTGGTCAAATGTTCGTATTCGATCGTCATGCAGCAGGGGCATTTGATGGGCCCCGCTACATTATCAATTTCCCAACAAAGAAACACTGGCGCCAACCCTCCCGTTTGGAATACATTGAT
Source organism: Burkholderiales bacterium (assembly GCA_035539675.1). GTDB lineage: Bacteria > Pseudomonadota > Gammaproteobacteria > Burkholderiales > DATLHW01 > DATLHW01. The sequence continues at coordinate 17,946 of DATLHW010000421.1, forward strand.
TCTGGACTTACGGATTTAATACGCGCAGTACGTGAGCTAAAAATTTCATCGATCGCCTTGCCGCCACTTGGCTGCGGTAATGGTGGGCTTGAATGGACCGATGTATATACACGAATTGAGGCTGCAGCAGCCATACTCTCTAATGTCCGCTGGTTGGTCTACGAGCCTAGTGGAACCCCTGAGGCGGCGACAATGCCGAATCGTACGCACCGCCCGAATATGACCCGTTCAGCAGCGATTATCATTGAGTTGATAGACCGTTATCTAGTTCCGGGTTTTGATTACCCAATCTCGCTGCTGGAAATTCAAAAATTGGTTTATTTCCAAAAGGAAGCCGGCGAATCTCTGGAGCGTATTACTTTCCGACCATTGCACTATGGCCCCTATTCTGAGAACGTCGCGCACATTCTTAGCCGACTTGATGGTCATTACACTAGCGGTTATGGCGATGGGCAGAACAAGCCAGATACACCGATCACCCTACTACCAGGTGCTTTCGAGGAAGCAGCAAAAGCGCTCAAGAACGCTGTCGCCGTGCGTGAGAGATCTAAGCGCGTAAGCGAATTAATTGAAGGATATGAGGATCCCTATGGAATGGAATTGCTTTCGACAGTCCATTGGGTGGCCACACGTGAAGATCCGCGCGCCTTAGAAAATATTGATGCAGCGATTGCGGGCGTCCGCCGTTGGAGCTCCCGTAAAGCAAAGCTAATGCGAGACGAACATATCGCGAGCGCTTGGTTTAGGCTCCATGACTATGATTGGCTAAAAAAGGACTTGGCGAGCCATTAAATAAATATTTTTCATATTGGGCTTCTGCCCCCTCTCAGTCCAAGCATACACGAGTCGCTATTATTTCTTTACAGCCCCGCTTTACAAAACACTTCACGCCTTAAAAGCGCAGATCTTCCGATAAACGGCAGGTGATCTCATTCATAATCAAAACGCATCCACAGAACATGCGGGGAAATGCAATTACCCTATCGATTACACCAACCAAGCTCAATTGTTTATCGACTTGCATTTCTCGCATGAACGAGTCCGCTATAACTGCTTGCCCCGCGCAAGGTACGGCGCGCTGCTCGCTTCTTGAATGTCGTCCTTCCCCTCATTTACCCCCCTCACCCATTCAACCTGTCCAAAAA
>DATLHW010000422.1:0-5394 GCA_035539675.1 Burkholderiales bacterium
ACCCACGACGGCGCATTCGCATCACACGGTAGAGCGGGAGAACAAAACTGCGCTCGCCAATCGGATTAACCGCATCGAAGGACAGGTGCGCGGGATCGGCAAGATGATCGAGGAAGATCGGTATTGCATTGACGTGCTCACCCAAATCAACGCCATTCAATCGGCGCTAGGTTCACTGTCGATTCAGTTGCTGGAATCTCACTTGGCGGGATGTGTGAAGGGAGCTGTGGAGGCAGGCGACGGCGATGCGGCGATTGCTGAGGTGATTGGGGTAATGCGGAAGCTTGCGAAGTAACAACCACTCCCTCCCCCCAACATTTCCGATGTTATCGCCATCAAAGACGAATAGAGGTCAGCCGCAATTGTTGGACATGTCATTCTGAGCGTCAGCGAAGAATCTGCTGTTGTCCACTTAGGCAACCACTGCGAAAAGCAGATTCTTCGCTGACGCTCAGAATGACAAAAATTACCAGCTTCTAAAAATCGAATGCGTGTTCAGCGTTTGCGCGAGGGACTACAAACTACACTCGCTCAAAAATTCCCGCGATCCCCTGCCCACCGCCAATACACATCGTCACCAATGCATAACGCCCGCCGATGCGGTGTAGTTCGTTGATCGCCTTGATTGTGAGAATCACGCCAGTAGCCCCGATAGGATGACCAAGGGCAATAGCGCCGCCATTGGGATTTACCTTCGCAGGATCAAAAACCAGATCCTTCGCAACCGCACAAGCTTGCGCCGCGAATGCCTCGTTGGATTCGATCACATCCATATCGCTAACCTTCAAGCCGGCGCGCTCAAGAGCTTTCTTCACCGCCGGCACTGGCCCAATACCCATAACCCTCGGATCGACGCCAGCATGGCCATACGCAACCAAACGAGCGATAGGCTTAAGGCCCTGCTTGGCGACGGCGCTTGCTTCCATCATGACAATCGCGGCGGCGCCGTCATTGATGCCCGACGCGTTTCCAGCAGTCACCGAGCCGTCCTTCTGAAAAGCTGGTTTCAGTTTAGCTAATCCTTCAGCAGTCGCATCGGCCTTAACATGCTCGTCCGTATCAAATACGACAACGCCTTTTCTCGTCTTCGTTTCGACCGGTACGATTTGGCTTTTGAAACGGCCCTCTGCAATTGCGCGCGCCGCACGCTGCTGGCTTTCCAGAGCAAACGCATCCTGCTGTTCGCGGGTGATCTCCCATTTAGCCGCTACGTTCTCCGCCGTGATTCCCATATGATTGCTTTCAAACGGATCGGTCAACGCGCCTACCATCATGTCCAGATACTTGCCGTCGGCCATCCGCTGGCCCCAGCGAAGGGCTGGTAACAAATAACCACCGCGACTCATGGACTCGGCTCCGCCCGCAAGCGCGCAATCAACATCGCCCAATTGGATGGACTGCGCAGCGGACACGATGGCCTGAAAGCCGCTGCCGCATAAGCGATTTACCGTCAACGCCGGCGTGGCATGAGGAATGCCGCCATTCACTGCGGCGACCCGCGACAGGTACATATCCTTGGCTTCGGTGTGAATGACATTACCGAATACTACGTGCCCCACTGATTCCGGCGCCACGTTAGCTCGAGCCAGCGCCTCGCGCACAACAAGCGCTCCAAGCTCAGTCGGAGCGATATCCTTGAGCCCGCCGCCAAATGTGCCGATAGCCGTTCTTACGCCGCTTAGAACCATGATTTCACGTTGGGTTGCCATTGCATTCTCCTTGAGGTTCAACCCCTGGAATCGGGATTGTTAAGAACAGTGAGACGATAATTGGTTCCTGCTGTAAAAAACGAGCTCGCTAACAATCAACTGTTGATTGTTAGCAAGCTCGTTTCTGAGGATTTATAAGTCGCTGAAAACTATAGCGAACAGATTGAGTTATAGACGAGGAAGGAACGTTAAACTTGAGTCGCAATAAGAATCGAACACGCTAACGATGCAGTTCTGCGATAAGGTCATGCTCATCAGCGTCCGTAACACGCACCGTCGCCAAATCGCCGGGCTTTAAATCGCCCCCATCGGTGACAAGCACGACTCCATCGATTTCAGGCGCATCCGCAGAGGATCGAGCCAAGGCGCCGTCTTCGGTAATTCCATCGACCAAAACCTGTAGCGTCTTGCCGATCTTGCCCTGAAGCTTCTTTCGACTAATCTCCTCCTGAGCCGCCATGAACCGTTCGAGGCGTTCCTGCTTCACCTCCTCCGGGACGTGTCCATCAAGCTCATTGGCCTTGGCGCCTTCCACCGGCGAATAGGCGAAGCATCCGACGCGATCCAATTGCGCTTCCTCGAGAAAATCAAGCAACCCTGTGAACTCTTCTTCTGTCTCGCCAGGAAAGCCGACAATGAACGTGCTACGGATGGTTATATCTGGGCAAATCTGTCGCCAGGAACGAATTCGAGTCAACGTGTTTTCGCTAGAGGCTGGCCGTTTCATCGCCTTAAGAATGCGCGGACTTGCGTGCTGAAACGGGACATCCAGATAAGGCAGCACCTTCCCCTCCGCCATTAACGGAATGACATTGTCGACATGGGGATATGGATAGACATAGTGCAATCGCACCCATGCCCCTAATTCGCCTAGCGCTGAAACCAACTCATTCATGCGAGTTTTCAGCGGCCGACCTTGCCAAAATCCCGTGCGGTATTTTGTGTCCACACCGTATGCGCTTGTGTCCTGGGAGATAACCAGCAACTCCTTAACACCGGCCTTAACCAGATTCTCCGCTTCCTGCATCACATCCCCAATCGGTCGGCTGACAAGATCGCCGCGCATTGATGGGATGATGCAAAAAGTGCATCGGTGATTGCAGCCTTCTGAGATCTTGAGATACGCGTAATGTTTCGGCGTAAGTTTGATGCCCTGTGGCGGAATAAGACTGGTGAACGGATCATGCGGCTGCGGCAGATGTGCGTGCACGGCATGCATGACTTCATCTTTGGCGTGGGGGCCGGTAACCGCCAACACCTTCGGATGCGCTTGCCGAACAACGTCGCCTTTCGCGCCAAGGCATCCAGTTACGATTACCTTGCCGTTCTCCTTGAGCGCTTCGCCAATGGCGTCCAGCGACTCCTCCACTGCCGAATCAATGAAGCCGCAAGTGTTAACGATAACAAGATCGGCGTTCTCGTACTTCGGCGCTATTCCATAGCCCTCGGCGCGCAATTGGGTAAGGATTTGCTCGGAATCAACCAACGCCTTGGGACATCCCAAGGAGACAAAACCAACTTGCGGAAACTCTGAACTCTTTTGCTTTTTATCCCGCACATCGTGGGATGGTGAATTACTCGAAATTTTACTCAAAACAAAATCTCATCAAGAATTGGAACGTTTGTTATCAGGACGAACGCTGACATCGTCAGCGCTCGGCTCTTTTGCTGGCTCGCCACCACCGACAGGCTGTCCATCGTTTGAACCGGGCGGATAGGGAAATCCGGCGAAAAACGACATCGCCTGTTTGCGCATTTGCTCCTGCATCTCAAGGAACATATTCGCGCCTTGCTCCAACATATTCCCCATCGGATTCGGCACAACAGAGGGCTGATTCTTGAAGAACTGCGCCCAGACATCCGCGTTCGCTTTAGGCGCCTCGCCGTAAAGCGCGCGAGTTTGTTCTTGCCATTTTTGCTGCATATCGATGAACGAGCGGATGCTCTTCTCAAGGTAGGAGCCCATCACACTCTGCATGGCGTTGCCATAGAACCGAATAATCTGTGCGAGCGCTTCGCTGGTGAACATCGGAATACCGTGAGCGGATTCCTCGTCAAGAATAATCTGGAGCAGAATACTACGCGTCAGATCCTCATTTGTCTTCGCATCAACCACCCGGAAATCCACACTTGCCAGCACTAAACTTTTAACTTCCGCTAGCGTGATGTAGTTGCTGGTTTCAGTGTCGTACAAGCGTCGGTTTGGATACTTCTTGATGATGCGGGTTGCGCTCACTGGTGTCTCCTCCAAAGGCCTAATAAATTAGGTGTTATACGAGTTATACGAATTTTGACTTCTCAATTTTCCCGACGCCGAAAAACAAGGCACCCTAGTTAATTGATTATTATAATCTTTGCCCACCACAGGAACCAGTTACTAGATTATGTCGCAACGCACAAAAAAGTGTTGACAACCTAATACCGGCTGAATAGAATGACGTCAAATGCTGCATCGCACAAACGAGTATCAGTTTGTTGTGTTTGGCGAATTTGGAATTAAATGCTGAGAAAAAGTAATGCCTCAGCATAACTGAAGTTAGTCTTTAAGTGTGTCTGTATTTTACAAAATTGGGAGCTCTCGATGACCAACGTCCAAGCACAAATTGCTGAATTCAATCAAGCGGCGCTGCAAGCCGCCATCAACTTCGCGAATCTCTCCATTGAGAACGCGGAACATCTAATTTATTTGAATCTTGAATCCGCAAAATCCGCGATTGAAGAGTCCGCTGAACAAGCAAAGGCCTTGACGGAAGTTAAGGATGTTCAAGAACTGGCTGCTGTGCGAGCCAAGGCTGCAGAGACGTCTTTTGAGAAATCGCTGGCTTACTATCGTAGTCTGTATGAACTCGCGAATGACGCTCAAGCAAAAGTCGCGCAACTGTTGGAAGAACAGTTCAACACGTTCAATCAAAATGTCGTTACCGCAGTTGAAACCGCAGCTAGAAGCGCCCCGGCAGGAGCCGAAGTTGCTATCGCAGCGATCAAATCGTCGGTGGCTGCAACAACCGCAGGCGTTGATTCGTTGAAACGCGCCGCTAAACAAGCGGCGGCTCTCACGGATGACGCCGTACAGTCAGCTCAACGCGCCACGGCGACCGCCGTCAAAGGTGGAAAACGTAATAGCAAGGACGATTAAGTTCTCTCCGGCTCCACTTTTTAAAGTCTCCTCCTCCTTTATCTCAAAGTTCCTCTTTGGATAGAGGTTAAGCCCTCCGCTCCCCTCGGAGGGCTTTTTTTCGCCCCCAAAAATTCCTGACGTATTGCCGCAACGATGCGATTCCCATCACATTCAACGCGACGTTTGGAAATGTAATCCTTACGAAAGGACGCTACGTCCTGCGCCCTCCTCCCAGAACCGTCGTAATCTCTTTTATTTTACTGCGGCATGGACACAACCATTGTGAAGACAAAATAAAGAACTGGTGACAAGAATTCAGACTTTCGCTGCGCGCTCTATTACATATCGCCCTGGCGCCGCCTCGATCACCTTATGTTTTTCAGAACCAAGATTTTTGGGAGAAACCACTTTTTCCCCACCAAATGGCGCCAGCCAACTCGACCAATCATTCCACCAACTTCCCTCGACAGACTGGGCGCTTTCGAACCAGTCTTCCGATTTATCCGGTAAGCCCTCGCTCGTCCAATAATTGCGACGGTTTTTGGACGCAGGATTCATGGACCCGGC
>DATLHW010000423.1:0-3819 GCA_035539675.1 Burkholderiales bacterium
ATATAAGCACTAAGCGTGCCATGTTGTTATTGAATTGTTTTGTAAAGTATTATTGTTTTCAAATTTGGCCCGAATAGTGCTTAGTGGAAAATAAACCGACAAAGCTGAGTTGCGGTCGAGTTCCGTGTATTTCTAAATCTCATGGCGCCAGTGCAAACCATACGGCGGCGGTGCCGGCCCGAACACGAAATGCAAAATTCGCCGATACAACGTGACCAAGCCTTCGATGACGCATGCAAAATCAATGGCTGCATTGCAAGTCCGCCGCCACGGAGCGCGTAACATTCCACTTCTTCAAATTTCTCGCGGCTAGCGGCGATTCCACTTTCTGTAAAGCGACCGAAACGATGCGATTGTTGGATTCGGGTTCATCGATGTGAATGCGAATGGCGACCAGCGTTTCCAGAATAGAGGTAGGTGGTTGCGTATAGATAACGCCTTCTTTTTCTGACCAGCCAGAACAGACTGGTTCGTCAATCGGTTCCTTGACTGGAATACTTAGGGACTCTCGAACAATAAATTGTCCATTCTGCCTGGCCGTGACTGGCGCGCTGCTGCGTTGCCAATCGCTTGCAGTGAACGGCACTGCGGCGCGCTTGGCGCCTTGCATCGCCTCCAGCCACGACCGCCATAATGGACAATTTATTATTCGAGAGTCCCTAATTCTTTCGCGGTGGCGACCATAGCTTGGAACGAATAGGAGCAATCACATGAAAGCTGTCAGGATCCATGAATACGGCGATGCGAACGTACTGAGATATGAAGAGGCGCCCATGCCGAAAGTGGCTCCCGATGAAGTGCTGGTTAGGGTCGTCGCCGCATCGGTTAATCCGGTGGATTGGAAAATCAGGGAAGGTTATTTGAAGCAGATGATTCCCTATCCCCTGCCTCTCACTCTGGGATGGGATGTCTCCGGCGTTATCGAATCTGTTGGCGCCGAGGTCTCCCGCTTCAAAATCGGCGACGCTGTTTTCTCGCGTCCCGATATCAAACGCAACGGCGCCTATGCCGAGTACATCGCCATTCGAGAAAAAGAAATCGCGCACAAGCCAAACACGATTTCTCACGTCGAAGCAGCGTCATTACCTTTGGCGGGCATTACTGCATGGGAAGCGCTTTTCACGATATCGAAACTTGCAGCCGAACAAAGAATATTGATCCACGCAGGGTCGGGCGGCGTAGGCTCGCTAGCCATTCAATTGGCGAAAACGCAAGGCGCATATGTCATCGCAACGACCTCGGGAAAAAATCGCGCGCTCGTCGAATCATTGGGCGCTGATGAAGTGATCGATTATCGAACGCAGCGGTTCGCGGAGGTCGTGAAAAATGTCGATGTGGTCTTCGACACAATCGGCGGCGAAGTTCAGGAATTGTCTTGGTCGGTGCTGAAACCTGGCGGCATCCTCGTTTCGATTATCAGCCCTCCATCCAATGAAAAAGCAAAGTCGCTTGGCGTTCGTGGCGCGTTCTTATTCATCGAACCGAATGCGCCAGTTCTGACGCAACTCGCCAAGCTGGTTGATAGCGGGAAGCTTCGCCCGGTTATCGGCGCCGAGTTCGCGCTTGAAGATATTGCGGAAGCGCACGCGCTTAGTCAGTCAGGACGTGCGGTAGGGAAGATTGTTTTGTATGTGGGGCAGCCCTGATAAAGCAGCGGATGTCCCCTACGTCTGACCGACAACGACGCAATGCCCGTTAAAACACTCACAATATTCACAAAGCGTGAAATAACCGACATCACAATTGACTCGCTGGTAACAGTCAAATTACACTGCCCGTTAAAATAGACATTATTTAGTTAACGCATGTATTAACGGACATGAAAAGAAAGCAGGCTACGGCCCTATCGCAGGAGTTGACCCAGCAACTCAGCAACCTGGGCGCCCGCTTGGCTCGCTTACGCATAGCGCGGCAAGTGCGCCAGGAAGATGCCGCAATTCGCGCCGGGATTTCGCGTAGCACGGCGACGCTCATCGAGAAGGGAGCCGCCAGCGTCGCCATTGGACAAGTCATTCGATACCTCGACGCCATCGCGCCTGGAAAAACCTTGGAGCGTTTACTGACGGAAGAAGACCCTGCGGTCATTTCATTGTCCGCCTCCGAACGCCGGCGCCGTGCGCGAACGCTATCCGAGGCCGAGTTAAAGGAGTTGGAGTTCTAGGCTAATGAGCGCGACTCCCGCCAATCGCCGCCTCGCGGTCTTCATTCATCTGAATGACCAATCGGTTCCGGCCGGACTTCTCGATATGACGGAGGCGAGAACGGAAGTGCTTGCCTCCAGCTTTAGATATGGCCTTTTGTATTTAGACCGACCCAATGCGATAGAAATCGATCCCATCGGCCTTTCGATTAAAAACAAAGCCGATATCCGTGGCAAAGCCTTGATGCCGCCGGAGGGACTCACCCTATTCGGCGGCATTCGCGATGCCGCGCCGGATGCTTGGGGCCGTCGCGTTATCGAATCGCGTCTGCACGCGCCCTTGAACAGCCTGCCGGAATCGACCTATCTGCTAAAAGCTGGAAGTCAGCGTGTTGGCGCGCTGGACATCCGTGAATCGCTGAATAGCCAACCCACCGATCATCGCAACTCCATACATCGCCTCGAATACCTGATGGAGGCAGCCGATCGTATTGAACAAGGGCTCCCTATTCCCGCACAACTGGAAGACATCTTCGACGCCGGCAGCAGCCTCGGCGGCATGCGACCAAAAGCCGCCATCGAAGACGACGACGGCGTGTTATGGCTTGCCAAATTTCCATCTCATGGCGAGCGTATGAATGTTCCATGCATCGAAGCGGCCACCATGCGGCTCGCTGCTGAAGCAAAGTTGAATGTCCCGACAGTAAAAACCGAAGTCTTGCGCGGCAAGACCGTCATGATGATTCGTCGCTTCGATCGCGAAACGATCAATGGCCACCAACATCGTCGTCATATGCTAAGCGCGCTGACGATGCTCGGTTGTAACGAGGCGGCCTCGCCAAAGAAAAGCTACTGGGATATCGCCGATGTCATTCGCGCCAGGGCTGCGGAATCGCTGGTACGGAATAACAATCGTGAACTATTCGCCCGGATGGTATTCAACATCCTTGTAACCAACGACGACGACCATTTGCGCAATCACGCGTTTCTCTGGAATCCCCAGGAAAAGGGCTGGGGACTATCGCCTCTCTACGACGTGATGCCTCGCCCCCTGCTGGCGACGGAACGCTTCCTGCATCTGGGCGTGGGCGAACAGGGCCGATTGGCGACGCTCGATAATGCGCTATCGGGCTACTCGCGTTTCGGGATTACGCTCCACGATGCGCGTGAAATCATTGACCGCGTCTGGAGCGTTGTGCGGGAATGGAGAACGCATTTTGAAAACTATGGCGCTGGCGAAGAGATTGAAGATATCGCGCCGGCGTTCAGACATATAGACGATGTTTTGAAAGGCGCTGTACGCTCAAATCGATGAAACCGCCGTCACACTAACTCCCATTTACGTCAACTTAAGCACATAGATAGCTATGTCATCCTGAACGCCAGTGAAGGATCTGCTGTTTGTCTGCCGTGGCGCGACCACTCAAAAGCAGATCCTTCACTGGCGTTCAGGATGACAAAGTAAGCGTTTGCGGTTTATGTTGGCGCTTATGCTCCAACTCCCCTTCCCCTGCGGGAGAAGGACTTTTAGAGGAAATCCATGAGCACGACAAAACTTCCCGTCTTATTTGTTTCTCACGGCGGCGGACCGTGGCCATACATTGACGGCATGAGAGAGCAGTTTGCAAAGACGGCGCAGGAATTCCGCGAGCTTCCGCAAAGTCTGCCGTCGAAACCTA
>DATLHW010000424.1:0-3999 GCA_035539675.1 Burkholderiales bacterium
AAGCAGCAAGAACACCGCAGCCGTAACGGAAATCGAAATGATGGACAACCGTCCAACGCCGGACGTGGTTGACGGCGCGCCAGATGGCGTCACCGGGCCGGCTCGCGTGGATCTGGGCCATGGCGACGTCCTGATTGCTGCAATCACTTCATGCACCAACACGTCCAACCCTGGCGTGCTGCTAGCTGCAGGCCTGCTCGCCAAAAAAGCCGTGGAAAAGGGATTGACCGTTAAATCCCATATCAAGACTTCGCTGGCTCCTGGATCGCGAGTGGTAACCGAGTATTTGCAGAACGCAGGTCTTCTACCCTATTTGGAGAAACTTGGCTTTGCAGTCGCCGCATACGGATGCACGACGTGTATCGGCAATGCCGGCCCGCTCGACCCACAGCTCGAAGAAACCATCGTTCAGAACGATTTAATCGCCTGCGCAGTGCTTTCCGGCAACCGGAACTTTGAAGCGCGCATTCACGCGAATATCAAAGCAAACTTCCTCGCATCGCCACCGCTCGTGGTGGCTTTCGCCATCGCTGGACGTACGACTGTGGATATGTCCAAAGAGCCATTGGGTAAAGGCAAAGACGGTCAGCCGGTCTACCTGAAGGACGTGTGGCCCACTCAAGAAGAAGTCCGCGCGGTAATGAAATACGCCACTGACGCCGGAACCTATCAGCGCCTGTATGCAGACTTCACCAAAGACAATCCGCTGTGGAACAACATTCCCGCATCCACGGGCCAGGTCTACACCTGGGAAAAATCCACCTACATCGCCGAGCCGCCGTTTTTTGACGATTTTGGTATGCAGCCCGGCAAAATGGGTGAGATCCACAACGCTCGTGTGCTTGGCCTCTTTGGCGATTCGGTCACCACCGACCATATCAGCCCGGCCGGCGCCATCAAGCCTTCGTCGCCTGCGGGCAAGTACCTGCAAGCCAATGGCGTCTCCGTGATCGACTTCAACAGCTACGGCTCACGTCGCGGCAATCATGAAGTCATGATGCGCGGCACCTTCGCTAACGTGCGGATCAAGAATCTGATGATCCCAGCCAAGGCGGACGGTACGCGCGTTGAAGGCGGACTAACGATTCACCAACCTTCCGGCGAGCAATTGGCCATTTACGATGCAGCCATGAAATATGTAGCCGCTGGCGTTCCAACGGTGATTTTCGCCGGCGAGGAATACGGCACCGGCTCTTCCCGCGACTGGGCGGCCAAGGGCACTCAGCTTCTCGGCGTGAAAGCTGTGATCGCCAAGAGCTTCGAACGTATTCACCGCTCCAACCTCGTCGGCATGGGTGTGCTTCCCTGCCAATTCAAAGGTACGGACACCGCTGAATCGCTTGGCCTCAAAGGCGATGAGGAGTTCGATGTGGTAGGACTGGAAGACATCAAACCGCAGATGGACGTAACGCTCGTGATCAAGCGCAAGGACGGCAGCCGGCAAGAAGTGAAAGTGCTGGCGCGTATCGATACGCCCATTGAAGTTGATTACTACAAGCACGGCGGCATTCTGCCTTATGTGCTGCGGGAATTGGTGGCTTAGTTTCATCCCTGGGGCTCCTGACTTGCGCGGCAAATCCGAGCGCAGGAGTCCCCGGTTACGAGTCGAGTTCCTCCCGCGAGCCGGGAGGAACTGCTTTTCTGGCCAGGGCGAAGAACAGTTGCTTGTATCAAGAATTCCAGTTCTGACGTCTGCCAAGCGGCGTCATTTAAAGACATAAAACGTCACCTTTGCGCAGAGCGCAGCGCAACCTTAAGACATCATCCTTAAATAACAAAAAGGCGCTTCATTCCTGAAACGCCTTTCATTTACTATTTGCGTTGTTATTCTAGCTACGGCGCCAACGCAATGACGCCGTTGCCTTAGTCCTTGTGTTTTTTATGTTTATGTTTGTGATGACCTTTGTGACGACCGTTATCGTCATGAACATAAACAACCTGCTTTTCAACAACTACTTGTTTTTCCACTTTTACCGGCTCTGGCGCCTTCGTCCTGCTGGAGCCAATTGCTGCTCCTGCGGCGCCGCCAAGCGCACCGCCGACGATGGCGCCATCTCGCCCGCCGACTGCGGATCCCACGGCCGCCCCGGCTCCACCGCCAAGCGCGCCGCCCAGAACAGCTTTACCATCGATGTCGCCCGCGTGAACACTACCCGCCATGACAGCAAGCGCAAATAAAATCCCCAAACTCGTTTTTTTCATAGATTCCTCTCAGCGTTTTAGAACTACATCCCGAACACAGCAATTCTTGTTCCAGCAGGAATTGCGAGCGCGATATTGCCTCGTCCATACCACGCGCTCACCAGGAATAGGCCGAGCGGCAGGTCCCCGCTATAATCCCGGCTCCGCCATTCGTTTTACCATTCCGCTTGAGACACGCCGCACCGCTCGCCATCGTCGAAAATCATTCGCTGAAGGCATACAACACCTTCGGCATCGATGCGAAGGCCCGCTACTTCGTGGCAGTCCATGATGAAGCAGAACTTCGCCTAGCCCTTTCAGCGGCTGAAACAGAAAATCTTCCTCGTCTAATCCTTGGCGGAGGCAGCAATCTTTTGCTCACCAAAGACTTCCCCGGCGTAGTGATTCGCATGGAGCTCATTGGACGAAGCATCCGTCGCGGGGATGACGATGCGACATACGTGGAAGCAGCGGCAGGCGAGAACTGGCATGAGTTTGTTTTGTGGACGCTGTCGCAACAGCTTGCGGGGCTGGAGAATCTTTCGCTCATTCCAGGCAGCGTGGGCGCTACACCCATTCAGAACATTGGCGCGTATGGCGTGGAAATGAAGGAGAAGTTTCACGCGCTTCAGGCGGTCGATAGCCTAACTGGAGAACTGCGGCGCTTTGATCAGGAAGCCTGCAAGTTTGCATATCGTGACAGCGTGTTCAAACATGAGCTAAAGGATCGCGCCATTATCACCAGCGTCACCTTCCGACTTCCGTATGATGCGGCGCTTCATACGGACTATGGCGATGTGCGTCAGGAGCTCGCTCGCATGAATGTCTCCAGCCCAACCGCGAAGGACATAAGCGATGCGATTTGCAACATCCGCCGCCGCAAGCTTCCCGATCCAGCGCAAATTGGCAATGCCGGCAGCTTTTTCAAAAATCCGGTAATCGACATCGGTAGTTTTGCGAGCCTCCACGAAAAGCATCCACGATTACCTCACTATCCGTCCGGCAATGCCCAAGTAAAACTACCAGCCGCATGGCTGATCGAGCAAGCCGGGTGGAAAGGAAAGACGCTCGGCCGCGCCGGCGTTCATGAGCAACATGCGCTTGTCCTGGTTAATCGCGGAGAGGCCAGCGGAGCAGAGATCCTCGCGCTCGCTAACGCAATACAAAATTCTGTATTCGACAAATTCGGCGTTCGTTTGGAGCCGGAACCCGTCATCGTTTAGAAGAAAGATATGGAAAAGACCCGCCTCTCAAAACTCATGTCCGAGCAAGGTTTTTGCTCACGCCGCGAAGCTGACGAATGGATCGCCAAAGGTTGGGTCAAAGTCGACGGCGTACGCGTGACCGAACTGGGCGTGAAGATACTTCCCTCGCAACGCATCACCGTTGAACGCGAAGCGCAAGCGGAACAAAGCCAACGCGTCACGATTCTCCTCAACAAGCCGATGGGTTACGTGTCCGGTCAGGCAGAGGATGGCTACAAGCCCGCATCGATATTGATCACGGCGCAAAGCCGCTGGAAAGACGACTTGTCTCCCGTCACCTTCCATCCGCGGCAATTACGCGGATTGGCGCCGGCTGGACGATTGGATATCGATTCCGTGGGGTTAATTATCTTCACCCAAGACGGTCGCATCGCCAAGCAGTTGATCGGCGAAGACTCACAAGTCGAGAAGGAATATCTCGTTCGCGTTTCCGGCAAGTTATCCGACGCGGATCTAAAACGCTTGAACCATGGTTTAAGTTTGGACGGCGTTGCGCTGAAACGCGCTCGTGTTTCATGGCAGAACACGGATCAATTACGGTTCGTATTAAAAG
>DATLHW010000425.1:0-2701 GCA_035539675.1 Burkholderiales bacterium
ATTGATAACGACGAACTCCCGCCCTGAAGAGCGAGCCCGGACCACTGCATCGGGCGAATAGCCGTAGTGTTTGGATATGAACTTTACGTTGACCAGTTCGATGATGTCGGCGTCTCTGAATCTGGCTCTTTTCCATTTCGACCGCGGATTCTTTCGCCAGTAACCATAGGCATTGCCGTAAGGCGGACCCGGATCGTATGACACGGGGACATAGTAAATTTCCGGCGATAAGCCGAAGTGCAGGGTGATGTCCATCCAGGATCGGCCGGATAGTCTGAGATTGACAATCGATTCCGGCGCCACTCGAGCTCGCTCGGCGATATAAAAGACCACGGGCAATTCAGGCTCCGGCAGTCGCCGTTCGCGGATGACCACGATTTCCCGTTCGGGGACGTGATAGTGCTCACCGATGGAGAGATGAAAGTTACGAAGCGGACCGTCGTCGAACGATCCGCCAATATCGATTCTTGTTTGGGCGGATAAGGGCTGGATGGTGAGTGCGACAGATAACGCCATTAATCTCAGTATTTTTGACTTCATGATGCCCTCCTGATCGATTTGAATTTTTGATAGTGATAGGACCTACGCAAAATCATCCAGGCGGCCTCGCGCCTTCTGCGACACAAGTTCATCCTGTCGGCAAGCCTTGCTTGGACGGATTTGCGTAAGTCCAAAATGAGTATTGAGTTGATTATCGCAGTCCTTGAAAGCTGTTTGCAAAAATATGGCGCCAGCGCTGTGAATGACGCCAATTGCGCGCTTCGTACATGTCGCGTTGAGAGTCAATGTTAGGGGCAGCTACCGCAGCCCCAATTAAGGGAAGTGATAAGCCTGCTGAATAAACGCGTCATCGCGTTGACTGCCTACACTCGCCGGCCTAGTATCCTGGGGGCGCCGGCCAATGAAGGCGCATTTTTTTGGCGAGAGGGAGGGCGTTTTGCGATATCTGACTTATCTGTGGCTGGTTTTGGCCTGTACATTTCCTGTGTTCGCGGCGCCGGCGCAGCCAATCGGAACAATTACATTGCTGGAAGGCAAGGGATTACTGACGCGCGGCGCGACGCGCTATGCATTGTCGGAGGGGCTTCGTCTTGAGAAAGGCGACATCGTCGAGTTGGCGGAAAAATCATTCGCGCAGGCGGAATTTGGCCCGGGCGCCGCAGTCGCGGTGGGGCCTCAAACCCGTATGTTGTTATCGACCCCGGGCAAGGGTGGCGGTGTCGAGTTATTCGTGTTGCAGGGACAGGCTAAGGCGAGCGCCAAAGGTTCGAGTGTTATTCGTTTGACCACCCCCGATATTGTAATCACGGTGGTCAACGCCGCCACGGTGTTGCAATCCGACGCATCGGGAGTGGCCTTGTTCTCGGAGAACGGCGAGACGAAAGCGCAGGAAACCGGCGGGAAGCCGTTCGTCCTCAAGAGTGGCGAGTTCTATTCGCGCAAGAGCGAGGGGAAGGGCGAAACGGCGCCGCGTCCCTCGTCGGCTTTTGTTACAGGCTTACCCAGATCTTTCCTCGACAATCTGCCGTCGCGGTTGGATAAATTCAAGGACGTCAAAGCGCCGCCGCTCAAAAAGGTCGAGGACTTTAGCTATGCCGAGGTCGAGCCTTGGCTGAAGAGTACGGTCGCGGTGCGTAAGGTCCTGGTTCCACGATGGAGATCGAAGGCGAGAGAGCCGGTGTTCCGTAAGGCGTTGGTGGAGAATCTGAAGCATCATCCGGAGTGGGATCCAATTCTATTCCCGGAAAAATACGAAGAGGCCGCCAGAGCGAAAGAAGCCGCAGCCAAGGCGAAAGCCGCCACGACGAATTATTAGCATAAAGAAAAAAGGATTATCGGCATGAAACTCATCATCAAATTTAATCTCGTCTTCATTGGCGTGTTTTTGTTGGGATTGCTGGTCGCCGGCCGAATCTCTCATACGCTGTTGCAGGACAACGCTCAGGAAGAGATTCTGCAAAACGCCCGCATTATGATGGAGGCGGCGCTTTCGACGCGTAGCTACACCAACGTTCAGATCAAGCCTTTGCTTGAAACGCAGATGAAATACGCTTTCCTGCCGCAATCGGTGCCCGCCTATGCTGCGACGGAGTATTTCAACGATTTACGCCAAAAATTTCCGGAATACAGTTACAAGGAAGCGACGTTGAATCCGACCAATCCACGCAATCGCGCAAGCGATTGGGAGGCGGATGTCGTTAACCAGTTTCGTAACGACGATAAGATGAAAGAGGTGATTGGCGAGCGGGATACGCCGACGGGTCGGTCCCTTTATCTCGCACGGCCAATCCAGATAAAGGCCGAGGCTTGCCTGCAATGCCATAGCACGGTCGAAGCGGCGCCGAAGACGCTTCTTGACCGATATGGCAACGCCAACGGTTTTGGTTGGAAACTGAACGAAGTGATTGGCGCGCAGGTTGTATCCGTGCCGACTGAAGTTCCGCTTGCCCGCGCCAATAAGACGTTCAAGGTGTTCATGATCTCGCTTACTGCTGTATTCGCCTTCATTTTTATCGTGCTGAACCTAATGCTTTCGTATATGGTTATTCGACCGGTGACCAAGCTGTCGAAGCTTGCTGATGAGGTGAGTCTTGGTAACATGGAAGCAGCCGAGTTCAACGTCAGCGCCAAGGATGAAATCGGCGCTTTGGCGAGTTCGTTTGATCGGATGCGTAAGAGTTTGGTCAAGGCGTTGAAGATG
>DATLHW010000426.1:0-8163 GCA_035539675.1 Burkholderiales bacterium
CACAACGAAAATATCATCCCTACCGCGCCCGAGCCAACCGAGGCCGATCCAGACCGGCGGGCTCCCGACGACAGGCTGACGATCGGCAATCTATCGCGGCTTCATCGGCATGCCGGATTGGCGCGGGCGCTGCGTGTTTCCGTGCGCGACTACTTGATTGCGGTTGATCTTATCGGCAACGATCCATTCGCATCACCCGCGGATACTTTGATTTTCGTGGAGATGGTTGCGAAAGTGCGCGAGTCGGGCTTCAGCTTCGCCGAGTTGGATTACTTGCTTCGCCATCGAACCACGCCGGAAGCGGTTATCGCGCCTAACTCTGATGCGGTGAGCGTTTTTCTCAACGCGGTGCGGACCGACTTGCAGAAGATCGCTCTGGAAAATACCTTTCGCGCCGGCTCGGACGACCCCAACGGCATGACGGTCGATCCTGATGGCGCGCTGACGCGGCAGAAGCTGGCGCTGTTGAACTGGGATAGCGCTGTCATCGAGCAGGTCATCGCCACGCTCAACGGAACGCTTGTTTATGAAGCCTCATTGAATGCATTGAGCACGGACCTCACGCTACCGAATTTCGCCGGAATCACAGAAGCGAGTTTGAGCGTCCTTCCTTCCGCGTTCATGCTTCCGGCGCAGTTGAACGGCGTGGTTACCCATGAACCGCGGTTTTTGTTCAATGCCAGGGGCGTTTCAGCTGACTCGTTGGATCGCGGCGAAACGCCTGAAGCGCAGTTCGCGGCGCATGGTTTTTCGCTCTCGGCGGCGGCGACGGTCACCGCGTTTGCTTCAGAGCGAGCCTGGCGAATCGTGGACGGCGCGGCGCGGTACCTGCTGGCGAGCGAAGGTTCATTGATGTCGGTCCACGACGAAACCGATAAGAAGCTCAAGGTCAATCGCGTCTTGACGCCATCGGAGCGCGCCTTGCTCCAAGACGCCGCGAATGTCGCCGTCGATTTGCCGTTGTTGAATGCCGTTGGCGCCATCCTGCGGGAGCAGGATTCGCTACGAGGCGAAGTCGCCTATGACCGGGCCCGTCGTGTGCTGCGATTCATCGGCCCGATGACGAACGCGCGCAAAGCCAGGTTGGACGAAGTAATAACGGATGCGGCCTATCGCGGCGCCGTTCAATCGCTCTATGACGCGCCCCGGCGATTCGTTGGTCGGCACATGCGCACGTTCGCTGTGCATGATTTCGCGGTTGAACCCGCGGAGGGATTGGGCTCGTTTTTGGAGCATTTAAACTTCCCGCCCGCGTTGAAAGGAAAGATCTATTTTGACGCTACGGAGGAACCGAGCCGGCTGCATTTCACCGGCGCGATGACAGGGCGCGAACGCGAGCTTCTTCTCGGGTTCGTCTTTTCTTTCAATATCGATGTCGCGCCGGATTTGAACGCGGGACATTTCCCGGAGGCGTTGCGCTCGGCTTTCGAAGAGCGGCGGATTGATGTGGATATGGGAGCGCCTGTCGTTGTCCATCGAGCAGGCAGCGAATGGCGCATTGTCGATGCCGAGGTCGCTTATCTGATTGTCAATCGGGGACAGGAACTGCGGATATATCGAATCGATAGTCTCGACGATGCGAATCATGACGCCTACCGCGCGGCTATTAACGCGCTGTATGAACAAGCGGAGGACCCAGCTCATGCGCCGCAGACTTTTCTTGGAGGGGATGATGACGTCACGGCGCTGTTCGATCAGCCAAGCGATTCCGGCGCCCGTTTTCTCGACGTGCTGGCGAAGCTTCTTCCTTATCTTAAACGGACGCTCAGCGAGCAACTCGCCGCGCAAAGCGTGGCCGACATATTTCAAATCGAAGCGAGATCCGCGAGCTTGTTATTGTCACGCTTGATATCCCCGGTTCACGCGCCGCGGCGTTGCCTGGATGATTTGCTTGATCCGGATTTTGCTGGCGGCAATGTAGGCGTGAAATCCACGGCGCGCGCGTTCCCGGCGCAGTTCAAGACAGTCTCGCGTCTTCACAAGGCGGCGTTGCTTGCTTCCAAGTTCAAGCTGACGCATCGGCAGTTGAGCTGGCTGTTTGCGAATGGGCCGGCAGCCGGCTGGCTGGATCTCAATCAATTGCCTGAGGAGCCGGCGGAGTCCCGCGGCGATTTTATGGGTTGGTTGCGGCTTGCAGACCTGGTTCGTCTGCGCGAGTCTTTGGCGCAGGGCGAGAGGGCGTTGGACGGTCTTTTCGCACAGGTACGCGCCGTCAATAGCGGTTCGCCGGATTCGGTGAAGAACGCCGCCAAGCAGGCATGGATCGCCGCCCTGGTTTATTGGACAAGGTGGAATGAAACGGATTTAGATGTCCTGCTTGGAAATGCCGCGAACCACAGCGATGGGGGGATGTTGCATGCGGCGTTTCCTGAGGAGTATCTGGGGGAGAAGCTGCTTCTGCGGCTGGCGGATTGTTTTGCTTTGTTGAAGCGGCTCGGCATGTCGGCGGAACTATGCAACGCGTTGATTGAGACCGGCGCCGATTTCCGCGACGCGCTAAAGACATCGCGCCAAGTGCGTCAATCGGTGCGCGCGAAATATGACGAAGCGCAGTGGTTCGCTATTGCCAAACCGTTGCGCGATGTGCTGCGGGAGAAGCAACGCGCCGCGCTTGTTGCGTATCTGGTTCCCCGATTGAAGCACACATTCACGCAGCTTGAGACGCCGCACCCCGTCCTGGCGGTGGGCGACCCTGCGCGGGCCGCGGTAAGGGAATTGAAGCAAAAGCTTAACGCGGCCGGTGTTGAGCCGGCGCTACAGATCAATGAGGTGTTTGATGGCGACACACACAATGCCGTCATGGCCTTCCAGCGTGTTCACGGATTACCGGGTAACGGCGTCGTCAACGATGCTACATGGTTGGAGTTGGATAAAGTTAAGCACGGCATCCGCGACGTGAATGACCTTTACGCTCACCTCCTGATCGATGTCGAAATGCAGCCCTGCATGATGACTTCGCGCATCAAGCAGGGGATCAGTTCGGTGCAGCTCTTTGTGCAGCGGTGTCTGATGAACCTGGAGTCCGACGTTGCCGTCAACGCCGCCTTGGAGAGAAATTGGTTTCAGTGGAAATGGATGAAGAATTACCGCGTCTGGGAAGCCAACCGCAAGATATTCCTTTATCCGGAGAACTGGATAGAACCGGAACTGCGCGACGAGAAGTCACCTTTCTTCCGTGAGCTGGAAAGCGAGCTGCTGCAAAGCGATCTGACGTTGAAATCCGCGGAAGACGCTTTTATGCACTACCTCGGAAAGCTTGATCAGGTGGCGCGCCTGGAGATCGTCGGTATTCATCATGAGGTGGAGCGCACCGGCGATTTGCAGATCGGCAAGGATATCCTCCATGTATTCGGCCGCACGTTTGGGATGCCGCATGTTTATTACTATCGGCAAAGGGTGAGGAATAGCTGGACGGCGTGGGAGCGCGTGGACCTGGACATCGAGGGCGATCATTTGATTCCGGTGGTGTGGAATCGGCGGCTTTATTTGTTCTGGCCGATTTTTACGGAGAAGGCCCGGCCGTTGAGTCCGGCGTTAAGCGGCGGCGCGTTGACGGGGGTAGAGCCGGAGAGATATTGGGAAATCAAGCTGGCGTGGAGTGAGCGGAAGCATGGTGTGTGGGCCAACAAACGCGTTTCCTCTGCTGGTCATGAGTTCGATTTCTTGGGAGGACGTATTCTGGAGACGGCTCCATTGGTGAATAGCAGGGAAGCTTTCTATTTCAGAACGCGTATGGATGCGCATGGTCTTGAAATATTAGTACTGGAGGATGCTAGGCGAGCGCTTCGAGCATTGGCGCTTCTTTTCACGTTTGGCGGCGCCGAGATCAGGGCGCCGGCGTTTCGGCTCGGAAACGCTAATCGAGACGCATTGCCGGTCTTCACGACGCCCTGGGCTGAACAGTTGCTTACGGGAACAGTGCGAAGGTATATGCAGCTGGCCGAAACCGGCGAGCAGATGCTGTTTCTTCCCGTTGTTCTGGATACTGCCGCGCTCGCGTTGACGCCGGGAAATTTCGCAATCGTTCCCTATTCCGACGGCAGCGCAATTTCCGGTAATCCTTTTTTCTACCAGGATGAGCGGCGCGCGTTTTTTGTGAATCCGTCAAAGATAAGAACGTCGATTCAGAATTTATCGCAGCCCGACAGGATCGACTTGACGGTTGTTGGCGACGTCGCCAAACCGTATTTGAAAGACATGGCAATCGATTTGACATCACGGAGTGGTGCAACAGGTTCAGTCACGGTTGTGGATGATCCTGTGATGTTTACGTCAACTCATCCCGCTCTCCCGGGGCTGAGTCCAACTGAATTCGAGAGCAACTCGATCGGACCTGGTAGCCTTATCCTGGACAGGGATTATCTGTTTCGTACGTTTTATCATCCATACGTCTCCGCATTCATTAGCGAGCTTAATCGTAACGGCGTGGATGGGCTGCTTCAGCGCAAGGTGCAGACGGAGCCGGACGCATTCGCTCCCAGGCCGCCATCGTTGCCTCCTCAGCCACCGCTTGATTTTAAGGCGGAATATTCCCCGCACACTGTAGCTATACCCATCGTTAAGAAGCCGTATCCGGAGGAGAGCGTTGACTTCGAACGTGACGGCGCCTATGCACTCTACAACTGGGAGCTGTTTTTCCACGCGCCGCTGCTTATCGCCGATCGCCTGATGAAGAATCAGCGATACGAAGAAGCGCAGAAGTGGTTTCATTACATCTTCGATCCGACTGATACTTCAGGCCTGCCGATACCGGAACGCTATTGGCGCACCAAGCCATTCTTTCAACAGTCGCGCGAACGCTACCGGCGGCAGCGCATCGAGTATCTGCTTCGCCTTCTTG
Organism: Burkholderiales bacterium; assembly: GCA_035539675.1. Classification (GTDB taxonomy): domain Bacteria; phylum Pseudomonadota; class Gammaproteobacteria; order Burkholderiales; family DATLHW01; genus DATLHW01. The sequence continues at coordinate 4,841 of DATLHW010000426.1, forward strand.
CCTTTGCGGCGGAAGAGGGGGCGGAAAACGAGCTGTCCGCCGATGAGAAAGAAGACCTGGAACAATTCCGAGAGTCAATCGAGGCCTGGCGGGCTGATCCATTCAAGCCTCATCTGATTGCGCGACTGCGGGAGACGGCCTATCAAAAGACCGTGGTGATGAAGTACATCGAGAACCTCATTGCCTGGGGCGACCAGCTCTTTCGCCGCGACACGATTGAGTCTATCAACGAAGCCACTCAACTTTATATTCTGGCGGCCGAGATTCTTGGCCGTCGCCCGCACGATGTTCCTGCGCGGGCCATTCCGCGTGTTCAGACTTACAATTCTCTGAAAGAACGCCTGGATGATCTGTCGAACGCGCTGGTGGAGATCGAGCAGTTTATTTCTCCATCCGGGTCGCCTCGCGTCAAGGCGGGCGATGCGCCGTTGTTAACGCTACCCGGAATGCTCTACTTTTGCATTCCGAAGAACGACAAGCTGCTTGGCTATTGGGATACGGTGGCGGATCGCTTATTCAAGATCCGGCACTGCATGAACATCGAGGGCGTCGTACGGCAATTGCCATTGTTCGAGCCGCCGATCGACCCGGCGCTTTTGGTGCGCGCAACGGCTGCCGGCGTGGATATAGGCAGCGTTCTGAACGACGTTAACGCGGCATTACCGCACTATCGCTTTAATGTGCTTGCGCAGAAGACCGCGGAATTATGCGCCGAGGTTAAAGCGCTCGGCGCCGCGATGCTTTCGGCGCTGGAGAAGCATGACGCCGAGCGGCTGGCGATGATCCGCACTGAGCATGAGACGGCCCTGCTTGTGTTGGTGGAGCAGGTGAGGAGGCGTCAGTTTGACGAGGCGGCGCAGAATCTGGTTGCGTTGCGCGGGGCGCGGTATATCGCCGTGGGGCGGTATCTTCACTATCAAAGGTTGCTTGGCGTGCAGAGCCCGCAGGTTCCGGCGGAAGGAGGGGCTATTTCTGAGGAGTCTCCTTCGCCGCATGTTGCGGTTCAGGACGAAGGCGGATTCAAGATGATTCCGCATGAAAGGCAGGAAATGTATCTGCTAGAGGCATCTGATCGGATGCAAAGATTGGCTTCGGATATGGAGTTTCAGGCAGGTATTGCACATGGCGCGCCAAATGCAAACATCGAGCCTTGGGGCGTGGGAACAACTTTCGGTGGTTCAAACATTGGTTCGGCGCTAGGCGCTTTCGCAGGTCGTTTCCGCGCCATTGCTGCTCAGTTTAGCTACGAGGCCGGCAAGTCATCCAAGCTCGGCCAATATGCCCTGCGTTCGCACGACTGGACCCTCCAAAACAACCAAACCGCCCGCGAAATTATGCAAATCGACAAGCAAATCGTTGCTGCCGAGTTGCGCAAAGAAATCGCCGAGAACGAACTCTCCAACCACCGCAAACAGATCGAAAACGCCCGCGAGGTTGAGCAGTTCATGCGCGATAAATTCACCAACCAGGAACTGTACGGCTGGCAGCTAGGCCAACTCGCCGGCGTTTATTTCCAGAGCTATCAGCTCGCATACGATCTTGCCAAACGCGCCGAGCGGGCGTTCCGATACGAACTCGGCCTTAACAATTCCAATTTCATACAGTTCGGCTACTGGGACGGCCTGAAAAAAGGATTGCTCGCGGGCGAGAAGCTGCACCACGACCTCAAGCGCATGGAAGTGGCTTACCTCGATCAGCATCGGCGCGAGTACGAGATCACCAAACATGTCTCAGTGTCCCAACTCGACCCGCTGGCGCTAATGCAATTACGCCAGACCGGCTCATGCGAGTTCACGATACCGGAAGCGCTCTTCGATCTGGACTACGCCGGTCATTATCTTCGGCGCCTCAAGTCGGTCAGCATCACAATCCCGTGCGTGACGGGACCGTATACCGGCGTGAATTGCACATTAACATTACTGAAGAGTTCAGTGCGCCACACTAATGCCGTGAATGGAAGCTACGCGCGCGATATGGAAAATGAAGACGCCCGTTTCACGGATAGCTTTGGCGCTATTCAATCCATTGTCACCAGCAGCGCGCAAAACGACAGCGGCCTGTTCGAGACCAACCTGCGCGACGAGCGTTACCTGCCATTTGAAGGTGCGGGCGCCATCAGCGAGTGGCGTATCGAATTGCCGAGCGACTTCCGCTCGTTCGACTATGACACGATTTCGGATGTCGTGATGCATTTGCGTTACACGGCCAGAGATAGCGGTGCGCCATTGAAGCAAAAAGCGGCAATTGAAATGCGCGAGTCGGTAAACGCATTCGTACGAAACGAAGGGCAGCAAGGACTCGCGCGGTTATTCAGTCTCCGGCACGAGTTTCCATCCGAGTGGCATCGTTTCCTGAATCCGCCAGCCGCAACCGGCGGTGGAGAAAATAAGTTGACCATTGATCTGGGGCGAGAGCGCTTTCCATTTATATTTCAGGGTAAGGGAATCGGCATTCGCGCCATCGATGCGCTAGTGAAAATCAAGCCAGAGTTTTCGAGAACGTATAACGATTCAACGATCCAGCTTTCAATTTCTCCGGAAAATGCCGCGTCAACACCGACTGACAAGATCGAGAACTGGGAAAAATGGAATGGCATGTTGCGAGGAGGATGCACCTTCGGTTCGCTGCCGGGACCGGGAAATTGGGCATTGACTGGAGGGGGCGATGGAACGACTCGCCTTGATCCCAACGCAATCGAGAACATTGTGCTTTTGTGTAGCTATCAGCTGCAATGACGGCGCCCGATTGCGCGTTTTTCGGCGGCCCCGCGTTGTTGCTCCTCAATCACATAGGTAGCCACGCCGCATCGTCACCCTTGCAGGGCGCATCTGCGCTTGCACGCGCAGACCGTTCTGCAGGCGGACAGCATGCTGTCCGAAACCCCTGCTAGACCCTAGTGATCCGTCAATCCAAATTTTTCGGAATAAATCGCGTCTTTTCTTGCCCACCTGCGTTGTTCGTCGTTGCCATAGTGTCAGCTATGACGCCTCCTCCCGCCTTGGCGGACAAGAAAATCCATCAATTTCTTCCTGAAAAATCTGGGTTGACGGACCACTAGCGGGACAACTCAAAAAACGCACACCCGGGCGCGTCCAATCGTCGTTTCTAAGTTAACGTGAGTTCTGGATAAGGCACGGAGCCTCTTAAACTAGAATATTGAGATCTAACGCAAGTTGTCGCGGAAGCTCCCCTCTCCCGCAGGCGGGAGAGGGGTTGGGGGTGAGGGCGTTTCTATAGGCAGGAACGGTTGTTTTGAGATGAAACCGCAATGGCAAAAAAATTTTCTTTGCGATAACGGTCGACACTTCGGCAAACGCCCTCAC
>DATLHW010000427.1:0-12620 GCA_035539675.1 Burkholderiales bacterium
TGATCATCCGAAACGTTTGATGACTCGTATTCGGCGTATTTTTAGTCGCGTTCGTCTGGAGCGTGAGGAGGTTCAAATTTTGCGCGGTATGTTAAAGATGATCTCCCGCGCGGTGCGCCGCGACAATGTGGCTCGAAAAAAGTAGCCTGATCGCGGGGGATCCACTGGCGTTTACCTGCGTGGACATCTCCCGTAACAGTATGAGCATTGTTTTTTCCAACATTGAATCCACAAGCCATGCCGAAAATCTTCCTTAGCTATCGTCGCGAAGATACAGCTGGTTATGCTGGACGAATCGCTGAACGATTAGGTCAAGTTTTTGGCAAGGAGAATATTTTCCAGGATTTGGAGGATATTCATCCGGGCGAGAATTACGTAAAGAAAATACATCGCAGCATCGCTAGCTGCGATGCGCTTATCGCATTAATTGGCCCGCGTTGGATTTCCGCTGTGGATTCCTCGGGAAAACGACGCCTTGAAGATGCTGGTGATTTGGTGCGGATAGAAGTTGCATCCGCCATAGACAAGGGTGTCCAGGTGATCCCGGTGCTAGTTCAAGGGGCGAAGGCGCCTCGGGCTGGCGAGTTGCCGGATGTGCTCAAGCCTCTGGCGGAGCGGCAAGTGTTGGAGCTTTCAGATACGCGCTGGGATTACGATTTCGGGCAACTCCTCGCAGTTTTGAGAGGTAACGCTCAATCTTCCTCATCTGTCGCAACTGGGCGATGGTTGATTCCAGTTGTGTTGGCCATGGTTGCAACTGGCCTAGGTTGGTTGAATTTTCAGACGACACCGCTAGGAACCCTGAACAATAAAGTTACTAGCGCTGACGTGCGTGTGGAGAAAGGTCCCATCGATGTATCGGGGCGATGGTTGGGGGAATGGACAGAACCCCAGGGGAAGGTAATCCGGCTGCATTTCAATTTTGAAGCGCGTGGGCACATCCTGATGGGCAGCGTAAGCTATCCCACTGGTGAGGGCGGAATACATGACGGGAAGATATCCGGCGATCAGTTAAGTTTTATCACCCGCCATACGCCGCAATTCGAAGATCGTGACGTTTCGATTTCCTTCCTCGGCACGCTGCGTGGCGAGGAAATCGAATTTATTATGCAACTGCCTGCCGGAGTGAAGCGCTTTTACGCCAAACGAACGTCTGAGCCTGATGGAAAGCGGTAATTCAGGCTGAAGGCCATTTTTGATCGAACCTGCGTCAAGCCAATTTCTTGAGTGACCCGCTCAGGTACAATCTCCATCGGTGCTTAATTAATACTGGTCCTGCTCATGTTTCGGAAACTCAAAGAAGACATCGATGTCGTATTCGAGCGAGATCCTGCCGCACGTAATCGGTTCGAAGTGATTACCCTTTATCCGGGTTTTCATGCGTTGCTTATGCATCGTTTGGCTCATAAATTGCGGCAATGGAATTTCAAATGGATGGCGCGTTTTGTCTCTCATCTAAGTCGCTTGTTCACGGGGATTGAAATTCATCCTGGCGCTGTTATCGGCCGGAGAGTGTTCATCGATCACGGAATGGGCATTGTTATCGGCGAAACCGCCGAAATCGGAGATGATTGCACGCTATACCACGGCGTAACGCTCGGAGGTACGTCCTGGAACAAAGGTAAGCGTCATCCCACGCTCGGCAAAGGTGTGGTCGTTGGCGCTGGAGCTAAGATACTTGGGCCAATTAATATTGGCGATGGCGCTAAGGTTGGATCCAATGCGGTTGTTGTGAAGAATGTTCCCACAGGCGCGACTGTCGTTGGTATTCCGGGGCATGTACTTGACCCTTGTCCAGAAGCGGTAATCCCTCTTGCCCGAGAAAAGCCTAGATTCAACGCCTATGCCGTTAATGGCGCCACTGATGATCCAGTCGAGCAGACCGTGCAATCGCTCATAGCCCATGTTCAAGAATCCGATGCGCGAATGGAAAAACTTCTTGCGCAACTAGATAAAATGGGCATAAACAGTGATGCCGATTCCGCAGCGGCGGAGTCCTGGATTGCCCCGCCTGGAAAGGTTTCTGGTCAGTAATTACTAGGTTTAATCGCCCCGTTTTTTTGTTGCACTCTCAAACAGATCAAGTCAGCGGCGCAGATTTTCATTGGCGAGCATGAGCGTCGATATTGTGCCTCTTGATAGTTGACTGATTTAGTCGGGATTGATATGCTTGAGTTAATTTGTCGGGTATGGGTATTTGAAGATTCCGGCGCACGATCTGATGGCAATCCGGATATTTGATTAAGGTTGCCCGTACCTTATTTGACGAGGCTGAGAAAGAATCTAGTAATGAGGCTGACAACTAAAGGGCGTTTTGCGGTTACGGCGATGATTGATCTTGCCATGCATGACGGCGAAGGCCCTGTAACATTGGCTGCGATTAGTGAGCGCCAGAAAATTTCCTTGTCCTATCTGGAGCAATTGTTCGGTAAATTGCGTCGCCATGTTTTGGTGGAAAGCGTTCGCGGTCCCGGCGGCGGTTATTGTCTAGCAAAGAAAACGAGTGATGTATCGGTGGCGGCCATTATTCTTGCCGTTGACGAGCCGATCGATGCAACTCAGTGCCACGGTAAGGAAAATTGTAAAGACGACCACCGTTGCATGACGCACGATCTATGGGCGCAATTGAATGAAAGAGTGTTTGATTTTTTAGAATCGGTTACGTTGCATGACTTGGTGCAGCAACAGAAGATGAGGCCCGTAAAGGTAGTTCGCGGGGATGTATGTATGTCTGGCGCTGAGACAAAGCGAGTCGCCGTCTGATTCAAAGATTCCGTGCAACGTTAAACATGAAACGAGCATCATGAACAAGCTTCCAATTTATCTCGATTATTCGGCGACCACTCCAATTGATCCTCGGGTCGCGGAGAAAATGATTCCGTATTTGACCAATCACTTTGGCAATCCGGCCAGCCGCTCTCATGCATATGGGTGGGAAGCGGAGCAGGCGGTTGAAGAGGCGAGAGCGCAGGTCGCTAGCTTGGTTAAGTGTGATTCAAAGGACATCATCTGGACCTCCGGTGCAACGGAGTCAGACAACCTTGCAATTAAAGGCGCGGCTCATTTTTATAAGGGCAAAGGCAAACATCTTGTCACCCTAAGAACAGAGCACAAAGCTGTACTCGATACAATGCGGGAGTTGGAGCGGGAAGGCTTCGAAGTTACTTACTTGGACGTGGAGCCTAACGGCTTGCTTGACCTGAACAAGTTTAAGGCGGCCTTACGCCCGGATACGATTCTTGCGTCCGTTATGTATGTGAACAATGAGATTGGCGTGATTCAAGATATCGCTTCCTTGGGGGATATTTGCCGTGCGCAGGGTGTTATTTTCCACGTTGACGCTGCTCAGGCGACCGGGAAAGTAGAAATCGATCTTGAAAAATTAAAAGTCGATCTGATGAGTTTTTCGGCGCATAAGACTTATGGGCCAAAAGGTATCGGAGCCCTCTATGTGCGTCGTAAGCCACGCATTCGGCTGGAGGCTCAGATGCATGGAGGCGGGCATGAGCGCGGTTTACGCTCGGGAACGCTTGCTCCTCATCAAATCGTGGGAATGGGCGAAGCGTTTCGGATCGCTCGCGAAGAAATGGTTGCTGAAAATGAACGTCTTCGCATGCTGCGAGAGCGATTGTTGGAAGGCATTAAAGATCTTGAAGAAGTTTATATTAATGGCGACATGGAAAAGCGAGTGCCGCACAACCTCAACATCAGCTTCAATTTCGTTGAGGGCGAGTCACTTATCATGGCGATGAAGGATTTGGCTGTTTCCAGTGGTTCTGCGTGCACCTCGGCCAGTTTGGAGCCGTCATATGTGTTGCGAGCGCTAGGACGCAACGATGAGTTGGCGCATAGCTCCATTCGTTTCACTATCGGTCGGTTTACAACGGAATCGGATATCGATTTTACGATCAAGCTGATTAGAAGCAAGATCGACAAACTGCGATCGATGTCGCCATTGTGGGAAATGTACAAGGATGGGATCGACTTGAGTTCGGTCCAGTGGGCTGCACATTAATTAGGATGAACGCAGGGTTAAGGCCGCACATTTCGAAGTCGGTTTTCATCTGCACGGTTTATTTGGAGAAACGCTATGTCTTACAGTGAAAAAGTGATCGACCATTACGAGAATCCCCGCAACGTGGGTTCGTTCGCGAAAGACGATTCTGGCGTCGGTACAGGCATGGTCGGCGCGCCAGCATGCGGCGATGTAATGAAACTGCAAATCAAGGTGGGACCCGATGGCGTCATACAGGACGCACGGTTCAAGACTTATGGTTGTGGTTCCGCCATTGCCTCTAGCTCACTTGTTACCGAGTGGGTGAAGGGTAAAACGCTCGACGAAGCCATGACGATTAAGAATACGCAAATTGCTGAAGAGTTGGCGCTGCCTCCGGTAAAAATTCATTGCTCAATTCTTGCCGAAGACGCAATCAAAGCGGCTATTGCTGATTACAAGGCAAAGAATCACGCTGATGAAGGCGACGAACAAAAAGTGGTGAACGGGTAATTAACTATGGCGGTTACTCTAACTTCTAAGGCGGCTGACCACATACTGAAGTACCTTGCCAAGCGAGGTAAGGGTATTGGACTTCGTCTGGGTGTGCGTCGCAGCGGCTGTACTGGTTTTGCCTACAAGCTGGAATATGCGGATGAGGAGCACGAAGGCGATTACCTCTTTGAGAGTCACGGGGTAAAGGTATTCATCGATCCGAAAAGTTTGCCCGTTCTCGATGGAACTGAACTCGATTTCGCCCGTGAAGGATTGAATGAAGGCTTTAAATTCAATAATCCAAACGTTAAGGATGAGTGCGGTTGCGGTGAATCCTTCAATGTGGTGTAAATGCGGCGTTGGCGCCGCGAGCAACTAGGGGCGGCGTGACCGCCCCTTTTAACTTGTTGTAACAGCATGACTTCAGATTTTTCCAAAAGCTATTTCGAGCTTTTCAAGCTACCCGTTTCATACAAAATCGATACGGCGCGATTAGAGGTCGCTTATCGTGAGGTCCAGTCTCGCGTTCATCCTGATCGGTTTGTTAGCGCGCCAGAAGCCGAGCGCCGACGTTCCATGCAGTGGGCGACCCATGCGAACGAGGCTTATACGACGTTGAAAAAGCCGCTAGCTAGGGCTCGTTACTTGTTGAAGCTTCATGGTGTGGATACTGCAGAAGAAACCAACACAGCAATGCCCGTGGATTTCCTAATGGAGCAGATGGAGTGGCGAGAGGCGATTGTCGAAGCAAAGCAGGACTTCGATTCGGATGCCTTGCAGGCGCTTACGCAAAAGCTTTCGTCGGAGCGAGGCGCTTTATTAGCCGCCTTGGAAATGACAATTGATGTTGAGCACGATTATCAGACCGCTGCTGGAGCGGTGCGAAAGTTACGTTTTCTAGAGAAGCTGCAGGACGAGATCGAATTTGCGGTGGAGTCCATCGAAGAAATGAAGGGAGATTAAAATAATGTTGTTTCCTTGCGCTTTTCATCCTTCCGTTCTTGGGCTTTGTCCGTAAATTATGGCGCTCTTACAGATTTCCGAGCCGGGGTTCGCGCCGGAACCGCATCAACACCGTTTGGCGGTAGGCATTGATTTAGGCACGACCAATTCACTGGTGGCGACGGTGCGGTCCAGCATCGCAAACGTGCTGAACGATGAACATGGTCATCCATTGTTACCCTCCGTCGTTCGCTATTTTCCCGATGGTCATACCGACGTTGGATATCTCGCGCAACGTAAGCAAAGCGAAGATCCGACGAACACCATTGTTTCGGTAAAGCGCTTTATGGGCCGCGGTCTTCGTGATATCCACGGCGTCGGCAGACTACCCTATCGATTCGTGGATGCGCCGGGAATGGTGCAACTGGAGACCTCGGCGGGGGTAAAAAGTCCAATTGAAATATCAGCGGAAATCCTCAAGGCGTTGCGTGATAGGGCAGAGCGTTCGTTGGGTGGGGAACTCGTTGGAGCTGTGATTACAGTGCCGGCTTATTTTGACGATGCCCAACGTCAGGCGACCAAGGATGCCGCCAAGCTGTCGGGTCTCAATGTACTTCGCCTTTTGAATGAGCCAACCGCTGCGGCCATTGCATATGGTCTCGATAATGCCTCCGAAGGGACTTACGCCGTATTCGATCTTGGCGGCGGGACTTTCGATATTTCTATTCTTAAGCTTTCCAAAGGTGTCTTTGAGGTGCTCGCCACCAATGGCGATTCAGCCCTCGGCGGCGATGATTTCGATCAGCGGGTCTTCTGCTGGATTCTGGAGCAAGGACACATTGCGCCGCCTAATGATAAGGATATGCGGCTCTTGCTCACTAAGGCGCGGGAGGCCAAAGAAGCGCTGACTTCTCATTCCGACGTGCACGTTAACGCGGCATTGACCTCGGGAGAGCTCGTCGACTTAGTGTTGGATATTGAGACATTCACGGAAATTACCAAGACGCTTATTAGTAAGACACTCCAGCCAACGCGAAAGGCATTGCGTGACGCTGGCCTTGCCATAGAGGATATCAACGGTGTGGTGATGGTGGGCGGCGCCACCCGAATGCCGCAAATTCAGCGGGCTGTCGCCGACTTTTTCAAACAAGAACCGTTGAACAATCTCGATCCGGACAAGGTGGTGGCTTTAGGCGCCGCGATTCAAGCCAATGTGCTTGCCGGTAACCGATTGGACGATGATTGGTTGCTGCTCGATGTTATTCCGTTGTCTCTGGGACTGGAGACGATGGGCGGTTTGGTGGAGAAAATCATTCCTCGCAATTCCACCATTCCTATTGCGCGTGCTCAAGAATTCACGACCTACAAAGATGGTCAAACCGCGATGGCGATACAGGTTGTACAGGGCGAACGGGAGTTGGTGGCGGACTGTCGGTCGCTTGCGAAGTTTGAGTTGCGCGGCATACCGCCTATGGTTGCCGGCACCGCCAGAATAAGAGTGACCTTCCAAGTGGATGCCGATGGCCTCTTATCGGTGAACGCCCAAGAAACAAGCCATGGCGTGCAGGCGCACGTAACGGTTAAGCCAAGTTACGGCGTAACCGACGAAGATATCTCGCGCATGTTGCAGGATTCTTTTGCTTACGCCACCGACGACATGCAAGCGCGCGCATTGCGTGAGCAGCAGGTTGACGCTCGGCAATTGATCGAAGCGGTGCAGATCGCCCTGCAACAGGATGGCGAGCTTGTCGATGAGGGCGAATTGGCGACGATTGATCATGCCATTAATGAATTGAAGCAAACGTTGGAAAGCCAAGACCATCGAGCCATTAAATTGGCCATTGAGGCGCTAAACCGAATTACCGAACCATTTGCCGCCCGGCGGATGGACAAGAGTGTTTCCAACGCCCTGAGGGGGCGCAAGTTATCCCAGATTGAAGGTTGATATGCCGCAAATCATCGTGCTTCCACATGTAGAACTTTGTCCCGACGGCGCCGTATTTGAGGCGAAGAGCGGGATGTCCATCTGCGACAACTTATTAAAGAATCATATCGATATTGAGCATGCGTGCGAAAAAGCCTGCGCTTGTACGACATGTCATGTGGTTGTCCGTGAAGGCTTGGACTCGCTCGAGTCCGCAGAGGAAAAGGAAGAGGATTTGCTGGATAGGGCGTGGGGATTGGAGCCTAATTCTCGTTTGTCTTGCCAAGCCATTGTGAAGAATGAAAACTTGGTGATCGATATACCCCGATACACCATTAACATGGCCAAGGAGGGGAAATGAAGTGGACCGATAGTCTTGAAATCGCCATTCAACTCTCCGAAAAACGCGCTGATGTAGACCCGCGATATGTTCGGTTTACCGACCTACGTGAGTGGGTAATGGAGTTGGAGGAGTTTGACGATGATCCGAAGCATTGTGGCGAGAAAATTCTAGAGGCCATTCAAATGGCTTGGATCGACGAGGTTTCTTAACCTTTGTAGATCTGTAGTTATAAAAAGCGGGGCTGTTCACCTTTAGTAGTGAACAGCCCCGCTCATTTTTTGGCGCTTAGAACGTGTTCGAGATCTGTAGCGAGGGGCCGAGTTTAAAGCGAGAGGTGGAGGCGTACAAAGTTATACGCAGAGCACAGGAGTTTCAAACTCGACCCGAGTAGTAAGATCTCGAATTAGTTATTAGAAACTAACGCTGAAAACTACCCCAACGCCTTCGCTGGTCACTTTGTCGCCGTTGTTCGGCTTGTAGTCCACGTTGGTATACCGCAGGCCAAGATTCATTTTGTCGGTGATTCGCCAGTCGCCCTGAACCACGAAACCCAAGGCGTCCTTGAAATCGACGTTAAGGCCACCAGCGATGCCGTCGCCATCCAATTCGGGATTTAGATGATAGGTCAGGCCGCCGCCCAGCCGGACGTGTTGGAAGCGGTAAAACACCAGCGCGTCAACTGGCCAGCGTGACCAGGTTACGTCGCCATTGCTGGCTTCAATGTAATCCGCCTTGTATGACACGGAAAGCTCGCCTTCAATCGTTTTGTCGTCACTGACGATCGATACCCCGCCGCCGATGAAGAATCCCTCATTTGACTTGATCTCTTCCCGATCTCCGTTGGTGAAGACGACTTCGACTAGGGTGTCGCCACCGAAGTCATAGCCTCCTTTGAGGAGTGGTTTTACGTCCATTGCCGAGGCGTTCAGTGCCGAAAGCGCGAAAAAGGCGGCTGCGGAAAGTCCAACGATATTTGCCGTTTTATTTTTCATTATTTCCCTTTGCAAGATTGATTTAATAAGTGACAGCGACGGTGAAAACCTATCGCAGCGCGCAGGTTAGCATAGGCTTTTTAAGGGCGACAATAGTCATTAGGGACTAGTGAAGGCTGACGTATCAGGACTCCTAATACGATTTGCGAGTTCGTGTGCGGCGCAATCTTTGCGCCTGTAATTGCTTATGCACTTATTTGTACAGCGCACATCTCGGCCTCCTCGCTACATTTTTCTGACTGTTTCTTGGCGGGGTAGGCGCCCTTTATTTTTTTAGCCCATCCGGTACGCCGGCTGGGTAATGCTTGTCGATTTCCAACCGGATACGTTCCGCGCGGTTTTCCGGATTTGGATGAGTTGACAACATTTCGGGTTGGCGTGCACCGGCCGAAGCCTTTGCTAACGCCTCCATGACTTTAATCATCGCCCGAGGGTCATAGCCTGCCTCCGCCATCAGGAGAATTCCCCAGCTATCTGATTCGAGTTCATCATCGCGGCCATACTTCATGTTGATCATTGCGCCGACCTGTTGTGCGATCTGCGCGGTGTTCATATCACCGGAGCCAACGGCCGCCGCGCCCACCAATCCTTGTGTGAGTTGTTGTTTTGCGAGGTGCTCGGCCGAATGACGAGCAATCACATGGCCGACTTCGTGGCCTAGCACGGCGGCCAACTCGCCTTCTGTGCGAAGGAGGCGCAGCAAACCTTCCGTTATGAAAATTTGTCCGCCGGGTAGGGCGAAGGCATTCACCGTACGTGAATCGGCGAGCAGGTGAAAGTCGAAGCGGTAGGGCGTTTTCATCGCCGAGCCTTGTGCAAGTAGTTTGGCGCCTACTTGCTTTACGGCCGCGGCAGCTTTCTCGTTAGTGGATACGCCCCCAAACTGCGACGCCATTTGTGGCGCAGCTTGCAGGCCCATTGCGACTTCCTGTTCCGGCGACATTGAAATGCGCTGCGTCTCGCCGGTAATCGGGTTGACGCTGCTCTTGCCAAAATAAGATGCAACTGCGAATAGAGCAATCGCTGCTCCTATGGCGATGCGAATTTTATTTTCCACAGTTTCTCCAATTCATGCGCGCTACTTAAGGAACCTGTTTGCCATTGCGAGAAGGGACGCCTAGCCCAATAGGGGTAGCACGCCATCCAACCCCACAAAGTTCAACGCATAGCCGGCCTTTTCCTGAACCACGGCCTTTGCTCGGTAAGCGATCGAGACGCCTGCTTCCGCCATCATTTTCAAGTCATTAGCGCCGTCGCCAATTGCGATCACTTGTTCCGGTGATAAGCCAAGCTGGTCCCGAGTCTTGATCAGCCACGCAGCTTTCGCATCCGCGTCCACAATGTCTCCCAAGACCTTGCCCGTTAGCTTGCCGTCCACGATCTCCAGTTGGTTCGACGCCGTATAGTCGAGATGAAGGCGATCTTTGAGGCGCGACGTGAAAAAGGTGAATCCACCCGACACAAGCAGAGTTTTAATGCGCGCTGATTTCAATGTCGAGAGAAATGTCTCGGCCCCTGACGATAGCCGCAATCGTTCTTGATAAACGCGTTCCAGCGCGTTTTCGGGAAGGTCGTCCAGTAGTCCTACTCGTTTTCTAAGGCTCGCTTGAAAATCGATTTCTCCACGCATCGCCGACGCGGTGATCGCCGCGACCTGTGGCTTCAGTCCCATCATGTCAGCGATTTCGTCGATACACTCAATGGTAATGAGGGTGGAGTCCATGTCCATCACCACGAGGCCGAAATCTGTCAGCTTGCGGCTTTGCGGCATGAAACCATAATCGAGCTGCGCGTCTTTGCAATGCGCCGCCACGGCCTCTTTGCTTGCTGGATCAGCGTCAACTAGGCGAAACGCCTGCTGGTTAATTGCTTCGATCCGAGCCGCGCTGGAAAGTTTTGCCAGTTGCTTCAGATCTTGTGTGGCGAGTTCAGCGCCCTGGATGATTAGATTCGTTTTCAAGGGAGGAGTCTTACTTTCTTGTTAAAGGGGGGGGAGTACTGCGCTACGACAGTAATTTCATCAGTTTTTTGACCTCAACCACTCGGTCTGCCACCTTCGGCGCAGCAACCGTGACGCGGAGTCGATCTTGGCCGGCGAGCTTAATGTTCCGCTGCGCTTGAATCAGTTGAATGATGCGCAACGGGTCCACCGGTGGATTGGGCATGAATTGAACTTGAACGGCGTCGCTCGTCGCATCGATTTTTATTATGCCTAACGGTTTTCCTAGCATACGAAGGCGATGGCTATCCAACAGTGTTTGTGTGGGCTCTGGCGGCAAACCGAAACGGTCGATCAATTCTTCGGATAGCCTTTCGAGGTCGTCCAACGATTCGCAATTGGCGAGGCGTTTATACAGCACCAAACGCTCGTGAATATCGCCGCAGTAGTCATTGGGCAACAGCGCGGGCGTGTGCAGGTTTATTTCGGTCGTCACTCCCAAAGGCGCGGACAAATCGGGTTCTTTGCCGGCCTTGAGCGATTTCACCGCATTGTTGAGCATGTCGGTGTAAAGCGTAAAGCCGATCTCCTGCATGTTGCCGCTTTGCGAGTCTCCGAGAACTTCGCCCGCGCCTCGGATTTCGAGATCGTGCATGGCCAGATAAAATCCGGAGCCCAAATCTTCCATCGCCTGGATTGCTTCCAAGCGCTTCTTCGCGTTGGCGTTGAGCGATTCGTCTCCAGGCGTCAGCAGATAAGCGTAGGCCTGGTGGTGAGATCTGCCGACGCGGCCGCGCAGTTGATGAAGCTGTGCGAGGCCGAATTTATCCGCGCGATGAATGATGATGGTGTTGGCAGTCGGCACGTCAATGCCGGTCTCGATAATGGTGGAGCAAAGCAGGATATTGAAGCGCTGATGATAAAAATCGCGCATCACATGCTCAAGCTCTCTTTCCCGTAGTTGCCCGTGGGCGATGGCGATGCGGGCTTCTGGTAAAAGCTTCGCCAGTTTCTCGTATTGGTTCTGGATCGTTTCTACTTCGTTGTAGAGGTAGTAAACCTGACCGCCGCGCTTCAATTCGCGTAGGACTGCTTCACGAGTCAAGCCGTCGGAATATCCGTGAACGAAGGTTTTGATCGCCAACCGCTTTTGCGGCGCCGTGGCGATGACGGAGAAATCGCGGATGCCTTCGAGCGACATCGCAAGCGTGCGAGGTATCGGCGTCGCAGTGAGTGTCAACACATCGACTTCGGCTCGTAGCGCTCTCAACTGCTCTTTTTGCCGAACGCCAAAACGATGTTCCTCATCGATGATAACAAGACCCAGATTTTTAAATTGGATGTCCTTCTGGATGAGCTTGTGAGTGCCGATAGCGATATCGATTTGTCCATCGGCGATGCCCTTGAGCGCCTCCGTCGTTTCCTTGGCGCTCCGGAAGCGCGAGAATTCAGCGAGCTTCACCGGCCATTCCGCGAATCGATCAGAAAAATTCTGAAAATGCTGTTCGGCAAGAAGCGTCGTGGGAACAAGTATCGCAACTTGCTTTCCGCCCGATATCGCCATGAAGGCCGCGCGCAGGGCGACTTCCGTTTTGCCGAATCCGACGTCGCCGCAAACCAGCCGATCCATCGGTTTGCCCACTTCCATGTCGGCTTTGACTGCCTCGATAGCAGCGGCTTGATCGGGTGTTTCCTCAAACGGAAAGCTCGCGGCGAAGGCGTCGTAGTCGGCTGGGGTGATTTGAAATGCGTGGCCGTGGCGAGCGGCGCGTTGAGCATAGAGATTAAGCAACTCGGCCGCTGTGTCGCGTACTTGCGCCGCGGCGCGTCGTTTCGCTTTTTCCCATTGTCCGCTCCCCAGTTTGTGCAGAGGCGCCGCGTCAGGCGAGGCGCCACTGTAGCGGCTGATGAGATGCAGTTGCGACACCGGGACGTACAACTTGTCGCTGTCGGCGTACTGTAACAGCATGAACTCCGTCGCGCCTTCGCCC
>DATLHW010000428.1:0-4439 GCA_035539675.1 Burkholderiales bacterium
AATCACCACGGTGCTCTGATCGTATACCGCGTCTCCCACTTGCAGCTTCAGTCGCAAATCAATAATGGGCACGATATTGCCGCGTAGATTGATGACGCCTTTAATGAAATGCGGCGCATTGGCGATGCGTGTCACCGCTTCATAGCCGCGAATCTCCTGCACCTTGAGAATATCGATGCAATATTCCTCATTGCCTAGGGTGAAGGTCAGTAATTCACGTGTGGCTTGTTGCTCCGCGGGGCCGCTGTTCATTTTGCTTCCTTCAAACTAATCTACGTTCAAAATTCCTGCCATTCGTCTTCAGGATCGGCCTTGGTCAAGGCGCCTCGTTTGTGCTCCAGTTCGCGTGGCGCCCGTGCTGGCGCTTCCGGACTCTTCGCTGGCTTTGGCGACTCTTTTTCCGCTGCCGGCGCGTCATCTGCATCAATTTTGAATGGGCTTACCAATTGATACAGGCGGCCGGCCTCATCCTGGAACGATAGCGCCGCCGCGGTGGCTTCTTCCACCATGGCGGCATTTTGCTGAGTGACGCTTTCCAACTGGATGAGCGCCCGGTTCATTTCTTCGACGCCAGAGTTTTGTTCGCGCGATGCGACGGCAATCTCGCTGATCAGTTCGGTGACTTGCTGAACGCTGACAACGACGTCATTGATGATGTGGCCTGCGTCGCTGACCAATTTGGCGCCTTGATCGACGTTTGAAACGGAATCGCGAATCAGTCCTTTGATCTCCTTTGCCGCTTCGGCGCTACGTTGCGCGAGACTGCGTACTTCCCCCGCGACGACGGCGAAGCCTCGTCCTTGCTCGCCGGCGCGCGCAGCTTCCACGGCGGCGTTCAGCGCAAGAATATTTGTCTGGAAGGCAATGCTCTCTATTACGTCGATGATGTCGACGATTTTCTTGGAGCTTTTGTCTATCTGCTCCATCGTGGACACGATTTTGTACACCAGATCGGCGCCTTTCTTAGCGACGCCGCTCGCGCTTTTTGCAAGATCGCTTGCCAGCTTGCAGTTGTCGGCGTTTTGCTTGACCGTGGCGGCGAGTTCTTCCATGCCGGATGCTGTTTCCTCCAGCGTGGACGCCTGTTGCTCCGTGCGTTGTGAAAGGTTGGCGTTTCCCTCGGCCATTTCGCTCGCTGCGGTGCGCGCGGCGTCGGCGCTATGTCTCGCCTGGCTTACCAGTTCGCGCAATTTTTTCTGCGCCTCTAGTAACGTGGTGTACATGGCGCCGAACTGTCCGGTGATTACTCGCGCCGAAATCTTGTTGCTGGTTTCGACATCCAACGATCGCAAGTCGTGCTGCCGCAATCGTTCTGCCAGTCTGTTGACCGTCAAGAATGACTTGTCCGACGCAAAGTACAGCGCCACCTGGTAATACCAGGCGATTAGAAAGGTAATGAAAATGAGAATGCCGCTCCAGGAAGACCAGGCCGTGGAATGGGAAAGCACTGCAATGAGAAGCGGCAAGGTAAACAGGAAGCCGCCCAATGGCATTGTGATGGAGGTGCGTAGTCGTAGCAGTACCCCAATGAGGGGCGACAGTATCCATTTCATCATGCGTTCCTTAAAAGCGGATTGCAAAATGTGGCGAGCGATCCGAGTGTTGGCAGCGGGGCGAGCTCGTACAGGTTGGTGCGCAGATCGCCGGAGGAAAAAAATCGGCCCGCGCAGTAATTTTGCAAACAGCGGCGTGGCTGAAGGTCGATCGAAAGACCAGCTGTTTGGTAACGATACGCTTCCGGGTTATTAGACCTACGCCTCATTTTCACTCCTTATTATGAGAGCCTCCAAAGACCTTTGGCTAAAACTTTTGTAAAGCCCTAACGCGAGTTTCACGCGCTGTAACTTAACGACGGAAATTTCGAGACGCCTGTCTGATCTATCGAACCCCATTACTCTCGCGCTGCCGCCACCAAGGCGCCGACATCCAAAATAAGAACGACTCGACCTTCGCCAAGAATCGTCGCGCCAGCGAGGTAGGACACTTTACGATAGTTGCTCTCCAAGCTTTTTATGACGACCTGCTCCTGCCCAACCAATGCATCGACCAGCAATGCGAGGCGGGCGCCGTCCGCTTCCAGGATCAATAGCAATCCCTTTTCGAATGATTTTCCATCGGCGACACCGGTGAAGTCGCTTAGTCTGAGAAGTGGTAGATAGTTGCCTCGCACCTCAACTAGCATGCCGCGGCCCGCGACAGTCTTTAACTTACTCGAATCGGTTTGCAGGCATTCCACGATAAAAGTCATTGGCACGATGTAGGTATCGGCCCCAACAGTGACTGTCATGCCATCGATAATCGCAAGGGTAAGCGGCAGCCGAATCACAAACGCGGCGCCTCGGCCGGGCGTCGATTCAATTTTGATGCTTCCACTCAGCGCGGCGATGTTTTTTCGAACGACATCAAGACCGACGCCTCGGCCGGACAGATCATTGATCGCCGCAGCCGTTGAAAAGCCCGGTTCGAAGATGAGTTCGCATGCGCGCTCTTGCGTGAGTGCTTCGCCTTCGCGCAGCAGGCCAGCCGCTTGCGCCTTGGCCTCCACTCGCTCTATGTCGATGCCGCGCCCATCATCGCTGACGGTGATTTCTATGTTGCCCGCTTTGTGTTGTGCATGAAGTCTTAGCGTCGCGATCTCCGATTTGCCTACGCTGCGTCGTGTTTCGGGAGACTCTATGCCGTGGTCAAGCGCATTCCGCACGAGATGGGTGAGGGGATCGACTAGCTTCTCGATCACCGATTTATCGAGTTCGCTTTGCGCGCCAGTGATTTCGAGTTGAACGATTTTGCCGAGGCGATGGCTTATATCCCGAACATATCGTGCGAAACGGCCGAATGCATGGCTTACCGGCAGCATGCGGATACCCATGACGCTATCTTGCAGATCGCGTGTATTACGTTCGAGCTGTTGCAGCGATGCGTCAAGGCGAGCGGCTGACTCCGGATCGAGCATTGAAATACTCTGCTTGAGCATGGTCTTGGTGATGACCAACTCGCCGACAAGATTGATAAGACCATCGACCTTGTCGCGGCTCACATGCAGCCGATCGGCTCGAATCTCGCTCGTGTAATCGACATCTTCAGTTCGTCTGGCGCCGCTTCGTCGGTCGGTCTTGCGGCGATCGCCGCCGCGCCGCTCGGGCGCCGGCGCAGGCGTCGGGGCGGCGGGCTGGCCGACCGCCTCGATCTCCAGTTTGCAATCGTCGGCGACCCAGGAGAATACTTCCTCTATCTCGCTTTGTTTTGCGCTGGCGGAGAGTTCGATGTTCCATGCGAGATAGCAGTACTCCGGGTTGAATTCCTTGGTTGGAAGCTTTGACAAATCGGCCTTAACCGTCATTTCGCCTAAGCCATCGAGAACGCGAAGTAGACGCAATGGGTCGTTACCATTTCCAAAGAATCCAGGAGATGGCGCGAAGCGAATGCGATAAAGATGCCGATTTTCTTTTGGGGTGTCGGTCGTCGTGAGATCTTCCAGCGCGTCTTTTGCGGTGGCGGATATGGAGTCAGTAAGGTGTTGCAGATTGGCGATCAAATGCGCCGCCTGCTCCGTGTCGACTGATTTTTTTTCGCGGGCCGCTAAAATTAATTGCCGCGTGTAGTCCACGCAATGCAGCAACACATCCAGCGCTTCGCGATCTGGCGTCAACGCTCCTTGTCGCAACTGGTCGAGCACGCCTTCCACATGATGGGTAAAGTCAGCGATGGCGCTGAAACCCAGGCTACCCGCTGCGCCCTTGATGGAGTGAATGCCGCGGAAGATCGCGTTTAGTCGGTCTGGCGTCGGCTCACTTTCTTCCAGTGCCAACAGACCACTTTCCGCGCTGTCGAGTCCGTCCAGGCTCTCGGTGAAAAAGCTCTCGTGGAACCGCGTCAAATCAATGGACATAGTGATCGACCAGAACCTGATTGACGGTGCTTAACAGCCGATCCGGCGTGAAGGGTTTTTCGATCCAGCCATTGGCGCCCAGCACACCGGCTTTTTGAATGTTTTCGTCTTTCCCACCCTTGGCCAGGATGACGATGGGAGTGCTCCGGTAGGTTTTTATATCGCGCAGCTTTGTGATCAGATCAAGGCCGCTCATGCCTGGCATGTTGATGTCGGCCAAGACCAAATGAACACGTTTCGTCTGCGCAAGAACGACGGCTTGTTCGCCGCTGTCGGCTTCAATGATCTTGTAACCCACGCTTCCCAGCACCGAACTGACAATTTGCCGTATGGTGGCTACGTCATCGACGATCATGATATGCGGCATATCCACACCCCTATCTAATCGGCGCGCTTAAGTACTTGTGCCAAAGTCTTCCAGCGGCGTTGCCCTTGCAGGGTGCGCTGTCCGCTGCATCGGACAGCCGCTGCGCAGGCGAACAGCATGCTGTTCGAAACCCCTGCTTAGCTCTCCTTGCCGTACTAACTGTGTACTGTCTGCGTCGATGCG
>DATLHW010000429.1:0-4401 GCA_035539675.1 Burkholderiales bacterium
GCCTTCCACGAATCCCGCCTTTCTCAGCACTTCAAGATCCTCGATCCGGTTACGTAGCACGCGCTCATCGCGAAAGAACACCTTGCCCTTCCACAATGATTCGCCCACCGACTCAACCGCCATACCCTTCAAATGCAGCGCCCATCCGGTGAAGCCGCCAACGATCTCCGACACACGGAGTTTGCCGCTGGCTCCTCGTTGCAAGAGAATCGAGCCGTCGTAGGCGCCATCGGGAATCGGGCCAGCGGATAGGCGGGCGTAGATTTGGTCGAGTTGCTCCTGATCGAGCGCCGCCAGATTCTGAGGTGAGAGTTTGCTCAGCTCTTCGCGGGTCAACGGATACTTGTACTCCAACTGGGCGAAGTCCAATTTGGAGGAGTAGTCAGCGCCATATGGAGCGAATTTGATATCGGGCGCTTTAGGTTTGTCCGCGCAGCCCGTCAACGTTAACGGTATAACCAGCAACAGCGTTTTTAGTATCGATTGCATGAAATCGTTTCCCTTCCCTCAACGGATAGGTCCGGTGGCTTTATCCGTATCGTTATACGTATCTCCGCTGTAGCCCCCTCTCCCTTGAGGGGAGAGGGCCGGGGAGAGGGTGACAGCGGTGTTAATTTGAAACATCACCCTCTCCCCAACCCCTCTCCCCTCAAGGGAGAGGGGCTTAACATGCATAACGATATGGTTTGCCTACTTTTGAAAATTGAGCCGCGAAGAATTTCATCTTCACGGCTAATGGATTAAAGCGTCGCCAAAAATGCGATCAGCGCTTTCTTATCGGCCTCCGGCAAATCCTCGCCGAAACGATGGCCATCGTTCTCGACTTCGGCCATGCAGCTTTCGTAGTGCGTCTTGAGGAACTGTCGGTTCTCCTTGATCACGTCAACGAAACGAGCCGGATTCTTCACCAGATCGTCGGCGATGGTCTGCAACTTCGGAACAATTTCCTTCTTGCCCGCCGCTTCGAGTTTTGCCGGATCACGTTTGGCGAGGAACAAGTCGTTAACGAATTCCTTGTACGTAAAGCCGCCGATAAATCCAGCAAGACTACCCTTGGGAATCTTCACCGCGCCGGAGCCGAACAAGGGCTTCTCTTCCTTGCCCTCCACAGGCCGCAATCCCAGATCGAGAATGACGTCGTAATCCGTAAGGGTTACCTTGGTCCCTCGCTCCTTCGGATGCAACAACTCATACATGGATTGCTTGTAAAGTTGGTAGCGCCCTTCAACGCTGGCGTCCACTTCAAAGCACGCAGGCTGTTTATCCAGCAGCTTGCCGTTCGCGTCCACATAACGCTGGCGGAAGAAATCGTTGTCCTTGTTCTTCGGTTTGCCGCAAAGCTCCGGTCCCATCGCATTGTTGTGCATGAATGGCGCGGTAGCCCAAGCGTTCAGCAACGAGATGTTGCGGTAATAGCCGCGACCGTCGTTCTTGCGAGCTTCATGCTCCGGAATGTTGGCGTCCGGCTTTCTACCCCGCAACGTCTCGGAGGCATACTCGTCGTACAGATGGCCCTTCATGTGATTCGAATGCAGGGCTCGGCACCGGAACGTGCCCACTTCCGTGGCTGGCGTCGATTGCTCGTTACTCAGAAAATCCTTGCGGATTTTACGAGGATGATCTTCCGCCAATGCGTAGAAGTCACGATTCTTGAACGGACCGCCGACGCTTTCGGGAATGCTGGAGTGGCATCGGGCGCAGTTTTCCGCGAATACGGCGGCGCCTCGTTTAACCGCCCCTTTTCCGAACTCTTTATCCAGGTCGGCCACTAAATTCTGCCGCGTGTACTCCGGCGCCTTCGGACTCTTCGCTTTACGCTCGTTGTTGCGCGCCGCATGCAAATCCGTGGCGTCGCCTTCGGCCGAAACGAAGAAGTCGAAAATGTTCGATAGCCGATCCTCGATCGCGCGGAAGTTCGGGCAATCGCGCCGGCACTGGCCAATGTTAAACGGCGTTTGTCCGAAGCCGCGCTGCTGCGGGTCAACCTGCCGCAAGTCCGTCAAGTGATTGGTCCAGCATTGCTCGGAGCAAGAGCCAATATTGAAGTAGACGCGTTGGATCGCCTCCAAGGCGCCGATGGAGTCTTCACCGCCCTTGAGAATGTGGTGAATCTTGCCTTCGGTCTTAATGCTTTTCTCCCAGCACTTGCCATTGCTTCCCGGCTCGCACCAGCACGCGTCCTGATTCTTCTCGGCGCCGCAGGAGTTCACCTTGCGCCACTTGTTAATCACCTCGCCGTCGAACGCCGGACGCTGCGCGAGGTTAATGATGGCGTTGATCGTTCCCGGGTTGTTCACACCGTCATGGGAAATCGCCGAGGTGTCGGTCGTTCCCGGCCTCGCGTGGGTGAACATTTGCCATTCCAAGCTGGTGCGCGGCATGCCGGAACCGAGCACTTCGGACATGCGGGTGTATTGGTTGCCAATCAGCCCCTTGATGTTTTCCCACTTGGGATTCGCCGCATCCTTTGGCGGATTGAGTGGATCGAAAGCAATGTGGCAGGAGCCGCACGAGGTGCCAATCAGGAACGGCGGTTCAAAAGAAGGATCGGCCAACCTGCTTGCGCGTTGATCGGAAGGAATGCTGGTTTTCTGGAACATGCTTGTCCGGAAGCCGTCCCAGCTCGAGACATTGCCGCCATTCAGTTCGCGCCACTTCGCCGCGTTGAATCGTGGATTCGGGAATTTGCGTATGCCAAGCGCGCCAGTGGATGTGCCGAATTTTAAATCACAGGCGGAATGGCGTTGATCGACTTTACCGCCGCCGCTGTGCATGTCCTTGGGGTCCAGCGGCGCATCCTTCAAACCACAGGCCGGGTCGACGTATCCCGCTTTACCGACGTATTTGAGCAATACATCGTCGCCTGGACACCAATCGAAACCGTAGGTCTCTTCCAAGCTCTTTGCTGGACAATCTGGCGAGCCGGGTTTGCAGCAAGCTGGATCGTTAATGATGCCCCAGGCGCGAAAGCGATCGTCCCGCTCGTCGGTTTTTAACACTCTGAACCAATCGATCAAAACGCCGGTGCGCTGCTGGAATAC
This sequence comes from Burkholderiales bacterium, assembly GCA_035539675.1. Classification (GTDB taxonomy): domain Bacteria; phylum Pseudomonadota; class Gammaproteobacteria; order Burkholderiales; family DATLHW01; genus DATLHW01. The sequence continues at coordinate 3,042 of DATLHW010000429.1, forward strand.
ATAAGTATGAAAGCGATCGTTGCCCGCCGTCGCCTTGTACCAGATCAGCCGACCGACGCAAGCTGATTCGCTAAGCCCTTCTCGGGCGCAAGCCTCGATATAGGGCGCGTCCTGGTCGACGATGGATTTTTCAGGAGTGGGTCCGGTTCGGACTGTTGGAGCGGAAACACTGGCTACGCTAAGAGGCGCCGTCTTATCCGCCGCGACCACTGCGGCAGTGACACCCATGAACAGCAAGAGAACTACGAACAACACGCGCTTCATGTCGCGCCCCTTTCCCTGTTTAAAAAACGTTTCCGGCTCGGGCGGTATTACTTATCCCGAGACCATTCATTATTTAATGACCGATTGATTTTTGCGGCGGCGATTGTACGCTGTTTATAGCAGAAAATTTGGTTACGTCAATGCGAGGCAAGAGGTCGCCTCAAAATTTTCTTTGAACGATAGGAATGCTAATCGTGTTGCCGCTGGGATAGCAGAGAGAGTGTAGGAACGGGCTCGCTCGCGAAGGATGCTGGATCCCGAGCACGCCCGCCTTTATTTACTGATTGCTGAGGATCATTCCCCTAGTTGAACCGCGCATTGATCGCACGCAACTCCAACACAAGATGACGCACGACCTCGCCATCCTCGGCATCCGGCCGAATCTTAAGATAGCTAGAGAGGTCGCCCAGCGCCGCGCGGAAGGCTTCGATTTCCCGATAAAGAAGCCCGCGTTCACGCAGTTCGGTGGCGGAATTTGGATCGGCGGCCAGAATAAGCGACATGGCGGCGATCGCTTTTTCCATTTCGCGCTCTTCCAGGTAAATCTTCTTCAGGTTACGCAACATACGCACGAGTATTTCCCGCTGGCTGGCAGGCGCCAGCAACTCATCGAGATCGGCCATGTTCGCATCCGTCTGACCTTGGACCTCGGCTAGACGCCGGCGCAGATCGGGCTCAGTCAACGTCTCGCCGCCATTGAAAGGATCGATGACGACAACTCCTCTGTCGCAGTGCACTCGCACCAGAAAATGCCCTGGAAAGGAAATGCCGTCCGCTTTCAGATCCAGCCGTTTGGCGATTTCCATGTAAAGAATGGATAAGGTGATGGGATTGCCGAGCTTGCGTTCCAAGACCGCATTCAGGCAACTATTGCGCGGATCGTAGTAGTTTTCCTCATTGCCGCGAAATTCCAGCTCGGTAAAAAGACGCCGGCAGATCATCGCCATGAACTCTTCCTTCCGCGCGCCCCGGGGTAGGCGTTCGCGAATTTCGGTGGCTAGCACGTCCAGATCACGCAGGGTGTCCCTGGGATCAAGATCCGGATACTCCAGACGCGCGATGGTTATCGCGGCCTGCGCCAGCTCCAGTTCCTTCC
>DATLHW010000430.1:0-2792 GCA_035539675.1 Burkholderiales bacterium
CCACTGTTGCTGTCCGCCTAACACAACCAAGCCGGCAAGGAAGAACGCCACCAGCAATCCTTCGCGCAGAATCAATCGGACCTGGTACCGTTCATAGGCGTGAGCCACGCCAAGGAAGAATAGAAACAACCCCATGAATACCGCTGGATGGTGCGCGAAAGCGACGACGGCCCCAAGGAATACGAGATGCAACAGGATCATTGTTTTGGGAACCTTCACGCCTTGAGCCTGGCGATTGATTGGCTGGGCCTTCGTGACTTCATCGCGAAACAGCAACGTTGCGCTTAAAGCGTTGACGCCGACGGCGATGGCGGCTTTCCATCCAAACGTGGTGATCATGAAGATGATGTCCCAATTCCATTTCCCCGCCACCATTAAGACCGGCGGAGCGGCGAAGGGCGTCAACGTGCCGCCTATGGAGATGTTGACGAATAGCACGCCCAACGTCGCATATTTCAGCCGGGAAGATATGCCAGCGGCGAAGAAGCGATCGCGAAGGATCAAAGCGCCTAGCGTCATGGCCGCCGGTTCCGTGATGAACGATCCGAGCAGAGGCACAAACGCGAGAGTCACGAAGTAAACCGCCATGTTTCGTGGCATGGGGATAAAGTGGGCGATGACTCGTACGCATAGCATGGAGAACTGCAAAATGGGCTTCGTTCCCGCGATCACCATAATCGCGAACACGAACATCGGCTCCGTGTAATTTCGGGAATCGACATATTGGGTCGCTGCCTGTTTGCCTTCAATGGCGAACATGAGCAATACGAGAACCAAGGCCCAGAAGCCGAAAACCACTTCCACCTCGCCGAGCAAATGCCAAGTGCCTGCATGCTTTGGTTGCACATGCGCGAGCTGTTCGAAGAACTTGGTGGAGAAGGTATGGATGATGGCGATGGCGAAGAGGACCGCGGCTATGATTTGTATGGTTGTCGGATTCATTTTCTCTTATCGCGCAATCTGTAAACGATTGGATGCTACCAGAGTTAAGGAACAACTTGAGTTGGCGAACTTTGTCATTCTGAGGAGGTGCGACGAAGAATCTGCTGTTCGTCGTTGTTGGATTCATCGTAACAGCAGATTCTTCGCTGCCGAGACTGTAAAAGTATTCCTCAACAACCCCATGCCCCCGAACTTACGCACACCGTTGTGGCAAAGAGCGGATCCGAATCGAGAACAAATCGGCAAACAGGTCTGACAGGGACGACAAAAGGCGCAAAGACGCGCCCGCAGCGCGGTGTTCGATCGCTTGAGGCGACTGCCTCGCCCGTTGGGCGAGGCAGTCGCGGAATTTTTCCAGGCCAAGAAGGCGCAATACGCGCTTGAAGTTGTAACACAACATCAACAAATTCATCTCCCCGCTCACCTTGGTCTTGCCGCGAACCAGGAAATGGTCCCATCCGCACCAGCGTTTCAACGTGCCGAAGGGATGTTCGGCCATGCCGGCCCGCCGCTTCATATACGCCGCGCCGGCTTCCGCCATGCGCCGATCATGCGCCTCAGCGAGCGCCTCATGCTCCCAGCGGTAGATTTCCCGGTACGGCGTCTTTTTCGGCAAACACCGCTCGCGTCGCGGGCAACCCGCGCAAACCTGGCGATCGCTCCGATAATGCAAAACGATCTTGCCCTGCTTGTCGATGCGGCGATCAAATAGCAAGCGCTGTCCCTCGGGACAACGATAGCGATTCGAATCCGCTTCGAAGACGAACCGGCTGCGCGGCAGACGGCCCTTATCCTCCTGGTCGGAGGGATGACGCGGCGCCGGCACATACGGCGTAATGCCGTTATCCAGACAGGCCTTCAGATGAACCTGATTGTAGTAGCCTGCGTCCGCCGCCACGTCCAGCGTTTCGACGCCCAGCGTCGCTTTCGCCGCTTGCGCCATCGGCGCCAATTGCCCGGTGTCGTTGCCGTCGCCGGTCACTTCGCAATGGATCAGCAACTTGTGCTTGGCGTCGACCGCCAGTTGCACGTTGTAGCCGGCCACGCGCTGCGCGTTCTTCGTCAGCAGACGCGCGTCCTTATCCACTTCCGCGTATTGGGTTTCGCCGCTTTTCTCCAGCGTCGCCAACTGTTTTTGATGACGCGCCTGCCTTGCCTTCAACGCGACCAGCTTCTCGGCCAGCCCCGCGTTGTCGGCCGCGCCGCCGGCCTTGTCCGCCGCCTCCAGCGCTTGATGGTAATGGTCAATGTCTTTCTCGATGCGCGCCAACAGCTTCTGCAGCCGCGACGCCGTGTAGATGTTCTCCTTCGCCACATTGCCCCGGAAAAAACTCCCGTCGATGGCCGCCAGCTCGCCGCCATACAAATCCAGCTCCTTGCACAACATCACGAAGTCCCGGTTCGCCGCCTTCAGCGCCTTCGCGTTGTGTTTACGAAAATCCGCAATCGTCGCGTGGCTCGGGCGCAACCCTTCCAGCAACCAGATCAGCTCCAGGTTGCGATGCGTTTCCCTCTCCAGCAGCCGGCTGCTGCGGATTCGCATCAGGTAGCCGTACAAGTACAGCTTCAGTAGCGCCTGCGGCGCGTAGGACGGGCGCCCGGCGCTCAATGAACCCGCCGCATGCTTGAATCCCAAGCCCTCAAGGTCCAGGCTCTCCGCATAAGCGTCAATCGCCCGAACAGGATTGTCCTCCCCAACGTATTCCTCCACCCGCGGCGGCAGCAGCAGGCCTTGGCTTCGGTCTACCCCATTTTTATAACGTCGGCTCATCTCTATGTCTTCCATTCATCAACCATCCAAGCAACGGGCGACATCGCAGCAGGTTGACGGGAATATTTTTACAGTCTCT
>DATLHW010000431.1:0-4333 GCA_035539675.1 Burkholderiales bacterium
GCCTTCGGCTTTGCCAGCGCCAACCATGGTGTGTAACTCGTCGATGAAAACAATCGTCTTGCCTTCGTCCTGCGCCAACTCCTTCAAGACGGTTTTCAGCCGCTCCTCGAATTCTCCGCGATACTTGGCGCCCGCCAACAAGGCCGCCATGTCGAGGGATAAAACCTTTTTGTTCTTTAATGTCTCCGGCACTTCGCCATTCACGATGCGCTGCGCGAGACCTTCCACGATCGCCGTCTTGCCCACGCCCGGCTCGCCGATCAGCACCGGGTTGTTCTTGGTGCGCCGTTGCAGAATCTGTATCACGCGCCGAATCTCGTCATCGCGGCCGATCACCGGATCCAGCTTGCCGATACGGGCGCGTTCAGTAACATCCACCGTGTATTTCTTCAACGCCTCGCGGCTGCCTTCCGCCTCGGCGCTACCGACCGATTGCCCACCGCGAATGGCCTCAATGGCGGCTTCCAAGGATTTTCGATTCGCGCCGAGCTGCTTCAGCATCCGGCCGGTTTCTCCTTTGTCCTCCAAGGCCGCGAGCAGAAAAAGTTCGGAGGCGATGAATTGGTCGCCGCGCTTCTGCGCCTCTTTATCGACCAAGTTCATCAGGTTTCCCAAGTCGCGGGAGACATTGACTTCGCCACCCGTCCCCTCCACTTTGGGGAGGCGGTAGATGCTTTGCGTGAGCGCCGCCTTCAACGGTTGGACAGCAACGCCAGCTTTTGCAAACAATGAGGCCGCGCTGCTGTCCTGCTGGTTCAATAACGCCAGCAAGAGGTGCTGCGGTTCGATGAACGGATTGTCCGCCCCTACCGCAAGGCTTTGCGCATCAGCGAACGCCTGCTGGAAACTTGTTGTGAATTTATCAAATCGCATGGGAAGCTCCCTCCTGAAAAGCATGGTTACTTCATGAAATGGTGGGTCCTAGTCCATATTTCAAGCACTCTCGCTTAGAACCTGTTTACGATCTTACTGCGCGGGGCGAGATTGAGGCTCCGGTGCTCGACGTACGACTTGTACGCGTCCGCTCCTCACCTCAATCTCGCCCCGCTCGCTACAGATCGTAAATAAACAGGTTCTTATGTTTTCAAGGATGAGATGCGCATGAATCGGTTACAATTTCCGCCATGAATTCATTTACCCCCCCCTCTGATTTACAACACGAAATCGACCGCGCAGTCACCCAGGCCCTGGAAGAAGACGTAGGCGCCGGCGACCTGACCGCGAATCTGGTTCCCGCCGGGAAAGTTTCCAAGGCGACTGTATTAAGTCGTGAACTTGCGGTGCTTTGCGGCGTCCCATGGTTTGAAGCCGTTTTCCGCCGCCTGGACCCTTCGGTACAAATTACATGGCACGCTCGAGAAAGCGACGTGCTGGAGCAAAATAAGGTCTTCTGCGAGATTTCCGGCGACGCCCGGGCGATGCTGACAGCCGAACGAACGGCGCTGAATTTTCTCCAGACGCTATCCGCCACCGCCACACGCACCCGCGAATACGTAAATGCCGTGAAAGGTCTCAAGGCCGCCATCGTCGATACGCGCAAAACTATTCCGGGATTACGGCTGGCGCAAAAGTATGCGGTTCGCGTCGGCGGCGGCAAGAATCACCGCGTGGGACTCTACGATGGCGTTTTGATCAAGGAAAACCACATCATGGCGGCGGGCGGCATAGGTCAGGCGTTGAAGGCCGCGCGGGCTTCCGTTCAGGAAGGCGTCATGGTCATGATTGAGGTCGAGTCGCTCGTGGATCTGGTCGACGCGCTTAACCACGGCGCAAGACTCGTTTTACTGGATAATTTTTCGCTTGCTCAACTCCGCGAGGCTGTACATATCAATGGCGGCCGGGCGCAATTGGAAGCGTCCGGCGGAGTCGATTTGAAAACGGTGCGCGCCATCGCCGAAACAGGTGTCGATCGCATTTCAATCGGCACGCTAACCAAGGATGTCGACGCGATAGATTTGTCGATGCGCTTTAAATAGACTTTTTTAGAAACCTACTACGCGTCCCGCGATCGCTACGGTTTCGAAAGAAGTCCAATAGTTAAGGATAAAGGCGGAAGGATGAAAAAAAACAAAACTCGATTAAGTCTGGTTAATCTCAGATACGCTTTTTGTTCCCTATCGTTCATTTTCGCATTCGTTGCATTAAGCGGTTGCGCCACTCCCGGCAAACGCGACCCTCGCGATCCGCTGGAAGGCTACAACCGCGCAGTCTACAAACTCAACGACGCCGTGGACCGCGCTGTTCTGAAGCCAGTCGCCAAGGGCTACGACAAAGCGACGCCCGATCTGGTCAAAACAGGCGTTCGTAATTTCTTCGGAAATCTGGGCGATGTCGTTGTCTTCGCCAATGACTTGCTACAGGGCAAAGGCGAGCAAGCTCTCTCGGACTTTGGACGGTTCTTCATCAATTCGACGTTCGGCTTGGCGGGATTGTTCGATATCGCCTCCTCCGCTGGGCTGCATAAGAACAACGAGGATTTCGGACAAACCCTCGGAAAATGGGGTGTCGGCCCGGGCCCCTATTTTGTGTTGCCATTGCTAGGGCCAAGCACAATCCGCGACGCCGTCGCCAAGCCGGTCGATGCGCAGTTGAATTACTCCGCTTGGATAGACCACGTTCCGACTCGCAACAGCCTTTACGCGCTGGAGGTCATCGATACCCGGGCAAGTTTGTTAGGCGCTTCCAACGTATTGGGCGAAGCTGCGCTGGACCCTTACATATTCGTTCGCGATGCTTATTTGCAGCGGCGTCAGCGTTTGGTTTTCGATGGGAATCCACCGATGGAGGAGGATGACTTCGACGAAGAGGAAGATGACGCCAAAGCGCCAGCTGTGGAGTCGGGCGAGAAGTCAGATAGCCCCAAAAAGTAGAAACTCTTTTTTCTTGCGCTGTATTGGGAATTTGTTATAAAGGGATGCGGCGGCGAATACTTACCGCCGCCGCATCTCTTGCATCATTTAGCCATAGTTAGCACTTGGAAAATCGATCGCAATCACGTCCCTGCTCTCTCCGCAATGTACGCCTTGATGGCGGAAACATCCGTGTCCATGATATCGGACCGTTGCGGCAGCTTCTCGATATCCTTATAAGCCGCAGGACGCTCTGGATCGCGATTCAACGCCTCCCGTATCGTCGATTCGAACTTCACCGGCAACGCCGTTTCAAGACAAACAAGCGGCACGCCAGGTTCGCGATGCTCCAGCCCTACTTTCAATCCGTCAGCGGTGTGCGTGTCGATCATGACCTGGTATTTCTCCCACACCAGCCGGATCGTATTCAATCGATGTTGATGCGTGCTGCTGCCGCCAACAAAACCGAAATCTGAAATACGATCGAAGTAAGGCGTCACCGTCAGATCGAATGCGCCGGTTTCCTCCACTTGCCGCCATAAATTTTTCACCATGATTGGATCGCGGCCTACTAGATCGAATATGAAGCGCTCGAAGTTGGAAGCCTTTGAAATATCCATGGATGGACTACTGGTGTGAAACACTTGATCCGATGGGCGCACGCGATAAACGCCGGTGTCGAAGAATTCGTCCAATACGTCGTTCTCGTTCGTCGCCACGATGAGCCGCTTGATCGGCAGCCCCATCATGCGGGCCACATGACCAGCGCAAACGTTGCCGAAATTCCCTGACGGCACCGAGAAGGAAACCTGCTGGCTATTAGACGAGGTGACAGCGAAATAACCCTTGAAGTAGTACACCACCTGTGCGAGCAACCTAGCCCAGTTGATGGAGTTCACGGTGCCGATGCGATGCTGCGCCTTGAACGCCAGGTCGTTGCTGACGCCTTTCACCATATCCTGGCAATCGTCGAACACGCCATGCACGGCGATGTTGAAGATGTTCGGGTCTTGGAGCGAAAACATCTGCGCCGTCTGAAACGCACTCATCTTGCCGTAAGGCGAAAGCATAAAAACGCGAATGCCCTTCTTTCCACGCATGGCGTACTCGGCCGCCGAACCCGTGTCGCCCGAAGTAGCGCCAAGAATATTCAATTCCTCGCCGCGCGCGGCCAACACGTACTCGAACAGGTTGCCAAGAAACTGCATGGCGACGTCCTTGAAAGCCAACGTGGGACCGTTGGACAACGCCAGTAAATGCAAGTCGGGTTCGAGCGTCTTTATCGGCGTGATATCTTCGGAGCCGAAGATTTCCTTCGTATAGGTCTTGGCGATAAGCCCCTTAAGATCGGCCTCGGGAATATCGGTCGCAAATCGACGCAAGATCTCGAAGGCGAGCTCGCGGTAGCCAAGCGGCCGCATGGCGTCCAGGTCAGCGCTGGATAACCGCGGATAAGATTCAGGAAGCGCCAGCCCGCCATCGGG
>DATLHW010000432.1:0-14545 GCA_035539675.1 Burkholderiales bacterium
GTGCTCGCTGTTGCGCCAAAAGATCTTGAGGCTTGGATGTTCAAGGGGGAGTTCCTGTACGAGAAGGGGGACAGCGAAGGGGCGATCGCCGCTTACGACGAAGCGGTGAAGGCCAATCCGACGAGCGTGGCGCCGCTTGTAAAACGCGCCGCCATCCAGATCGTGTTGGGTCGGCTTGATCTGGCGAGGCGCGATCTGGATGCCGCTGGCAAGATGGCGCCGGGGAACGCCGGTCTCCTTTATCTAAAAGCGCAGTTGGAGTTTCGTGGTGGTAAATATCGGGAGGCTCGCGAGCATTTGCAGGAATTATTGCGCGTGGCTCCCGATCATTTCCCCAGCTTGCTGTTATCGGGCGCCGTTGAGTTGGCGCTGGGCGCATTTGAGCAATCAGAGCGGCAGTTGCGGCGCTACTTGGATAGAAACCCCAACGATGCTTACGCCCGCAAGTTGCTTGCGGCGACGCTCATGAAGCTCAAACAACCGCAACGCGCCATTGATGCGTTGGCGCCGGCGCTCGGTAAGTCGCCCAACGATCTCCAACTGCTGGTTCTCTTGGGGGAGGCTTACGGGCAGGCTGGAAAGCATGGCAAGGCAACCGAGTTTCTGCAACGGGCGGCGGCATTGGATCCGAAGAACGCCGCACTGCAAACGAGAATCGGGGTCAGCCGCCTCGCATTGGGTGACACAAAGGAAGGTATCGCCAGCCTGGAATCGGCGGTCGAAATCGGCACGTTCCCGGCGGCCGATTTTGTACTGGTGCTTGCTCAGCTTGGAAGGCGCGACTTTGACAAGGCCTTGCAGGGGGCATTGCAACTGCAGGAGAAACAACCCAAGAACCCAGTGACGCATAATCTTCTGGGTGGGGCATATCTTGCGAAGGGTAACATCGCCAAGGCGCGGCAAAGTTTCGAACAAGCGCTTGCCCTTGATCCTGAGTACCTTGTCGCGGCGATGAATTTGGCCAAGCTCGATTTGCAAGCAAAGGATAACGCCGCGGCGCGTCGCAGGTTGGATTACGTTCTTTCCCGAGATGCGAGCAACCTCGAGGCCATGCTGATGCAGGCGGGCATGGAGCGAAGCGCCGGCAACGCCAAGGCATATGTGGCGTGGCTGGAAAAGGCCATCAAGGCCAATCCTACGGCCATCCAGGCGCGCGGCCTTCTCGCGAATCACTATCTTCAGACGAAAGAGCCTCAGAAGGCGCTCGCGGTGGCCTCGGATGCGCGCATGGCCGGCGGCTCGACTGCGGAGGCCGCGACCCTCCTTGGTCGTGTTCAGCTAGCTTTGGGAGACGCCGTTGGCGCTGTGGATAGTTACAAGCAACTGACGAGCCTCCAACCCAATTCGCCTATCGCCCATCACCTTTTGGGGACCGCGCAGTTCATCGCAAAGGATATTAGCGGCTCCGTGGTTTCTTTCAAGAAAGCGCTCGATCTGAAGCCGGATTTTCTGGAGGCGAGGGCGGCGCTTGCGGTAGTCCAATCGCGCGCCGGGCGCAATGAGGAGGCGCTTGCGCTTGCTCGGCAACTACAAAAACAGCAGCCCAAATTGCCCGCCGGCTTTGTGATGGAGGGCGATGCGCAACTAGCCGATCAGAAATTCGCGGCTGCGGTAAAAGCCTATGAACGAGCTCTTGCGCTTGGCAGCAATGGATTGCTGGAAATTAAGCTTCACGCCGCGCAGAGCGCTGCTGGCAAACGCAAGGAAGCGGATACCCGACTTATGCAATGGGTTAAGCAAAACCCGCAACATCTCATTGCTCGTCTTTATCTAGCGGAACGCTATCAAAGCGCGGGTGAAAGCCGCCAAGCGATCGAGCAATATCAGATTGTGCTGAAGCAACAGCCTAATAGCGTGTTGGTGCTTAACAACATTGCTGGCGCGTATCAGCAGTTGAAGGATCCTTTGGCGCTTAAATATGCGGAACAGGCCTACAAACTAAGCCCGGAAATTCCTGCGGTGCTGGATACCCTCGGCTGGATACTGTTTGAGCAAGGGGAGAAGAGCCGTAGCATCGAGTTGCTTAGGAAGGCCGTATCACTTGCGCCGAGCCAACCGGAAGCCCGCTACCATCTGGCGCTCGCGTTGCTTGGAGCCGGAAGCAAGGCCGACGCCAAACGCGAACTTGAAGCGGCCATTGCAACTGGTGTGAAGTTCCCTCAGCAGGACAAGGCTCAGGCTTTGCTCAAACAGCTTTGAGCGAAAGTTCGCAGGTTCGGCATGCGAGACTCTGTCGGGGAATTTTGCACTATCGTTTCATGGGAGATTGTGGTTGTTTAAGGAATTCTTAATAAACAATTAAGTGTCGGTTGTGGCGCAAGATATGCTTCAAATTATTAGGCGATGTCCGCTCGTGACAACGGGCGTCCTCATAAATAAACACGCCTGGGGGGCTAATAATTATGAGCACGAAAATCAAAAAACTTGTTACCGCATTGGCGTTGGGAGGAGGGGTTCTTGTTGCTTCCGGCGCCTCGGCATTCGACCTCACGGGAATTGGTTTTGTGCAATATGGTGACGCGCAGTCATATTCATTACCAATTTCGAATCTCCAGGTTGGCGAGGCCAACAATCCGGGAAGCAGTTTCTATGTGAATTCAACACCCGGCGCGATCCAGGATCTGATTGTGGTGGCGACCGGCTCATCCGGCACGGGCGTCACCACCAATTTCGCAGGGATGGATGACGCTTACGCCACTCCCAGTGGTAAGAATGGGTCGGCGTTCTTCCAAACGGGTGGGGTTGTTTCACCAGACCCTAACGGAGCGGGTGAATTCACGGGCGATCAGGCCAATACGTGGGATACAACGTTGGCGGCCCTGCAGACTTTCCTCGGCGGGGAGAGCATGGTCTTTTTCTTCAACAATAATCAGGTCAATAGCGGCGCCTCTACAAATCAGAACTTGGCGGCTTGGGCGCAGGTCACCATCACCAATGATCTAGGCGAAATTATCGCTACCTTTGATTTCACCAATAATGGCGGCAAATATGCGATCGTCAGCGAGGGCGGCGGCGGTGTTTTCATGGGCGACGTGACCACCTACGACTCTACCGGAGCGGGGCCGACGGGCGACGCAAGCGGTACGCCAACCGACTATGTGCTGTCCGGCGGCGCAATTTGTCTCGATACTGACACTACACCGCCGACCCCGGTTTCCTGCTCCAATGGATCTGCGGATACTGGTCCTATCAACCACAACCTGGGCGCCAATCAAGCCGCCTATGCGATGACCGCTCCCGAGTTGGATGCCTTGCTGGCCGACCTATTTGATGATGGATTGGATCTTACCCAATACGCCATGCATATCGACCTGCGTTTGGGCTGCGATCCAACGTTGTTTAGCGGCGATGCTTGCATAGGTAAGAGTCTGAACAATGGATACGAGCAATTATTTATTGGTACGGCGACTACGACCACCAATGTTCCGGAGCCGAATATCGCCGCGCTGTTTGGAATTGGCGTTCTCGCACTGGTTGGTTTAACTCGCCGCCGCCGTTGTTAAGCGCGACGGTTTAGAAATTTTAAAGGCCCCCAATCGGGGGCCTTTTTTATGATCATGGCGGCAACGAAAGATGGGGGGAGGCAAGCTCATCCATAGCCTGCGCAGTAACTTATTCCATTTCCAAATTAACCGTGCACTTTGTCAGCGTCGCTTGCCGTACTAGTTGTACTGTCTGCGCGCCGCTTTCGCGTCACGATTAATTTGGAAATGGAATGATACGAATCCTAAAAAATTCTCGAACAACGTTAGGTACGATGAGCACACCCTCTTCCCTCAAGGGAGAGGGGCTCTGTTCTGTGTCCCTACTTGTAATGATCGTCTTTCCTACGCGATTTGCCGCGTCCATAAATTCAGACCCAGGCAGCACCAAAACAGAATCCGTGTCTTCAACGTTCGGGATATATCCTCAATTTTCATCGCGCAAGCTTAAGACCCTGAAACACATAAAGAGCAAACGTTATTGTGATGTCACAGGCATAGACTTAAAAGTGACGGGTGGCAAGGGGCCCTGCTACCATTTCCACTGCCCTGAAATTCTAAATACATCTCGATGACCAACAAGGAGGCATCCAATGGCAAACGCCCCCGATCGACCAGACCTTTCTCCCGAACAGCAATTCATAGAACAGTGGTATGGATCGGGCGGGATCCATCGGAGTGTCCTCCGCCAGCTTTTGATATATGAACGCCAAGCAGCAACTGCCGGACACCTGTTTCCGCCCGGAACCTATCAGGCATTCCTCCGTGAAAGGGGAGGCGCCGATGTCGGGGAATATTTCAGGAAAAATCAGCCGCCGGCGGATTCGCCCGCCAGATTGAGTAACTACTGGACGATTGTCGGCGCCGCACAACGTGGGCAGGACCACATGGACGCCCCCGCTGAATCACAGGCGCCCAAAGATGGAGAGATACAGCTAAACGCAGCGGACCAGGTGGTAAATCGGTATGCATGGTACTTAAACTTTCACAACGAACGAAATCCACTTATTAAACACACTGTGCTTCGCGCCCTGGCGACGGCGGAGCAGGCGCAAAGTGCGTCTCCTGATTACAGGGCAGGAATGTTCATCGACAGGATATTGGAAAGCGCCCAACAATTAAAAGAGCAACTGATACGAAAATTCGAAGATGAAAGAAAAGAAGTTTGGGCGGATGAACAACAAGCGCAACTGGAACCCAGAGCTCTCCTCAACAACGTCTTGACCAATCAGAATGCGCCTGCAGGTATCCCGCAGGGTACTTGGGAAGCGCTACGGTTGCGAGAGTTGAACGAGGCGCCGGACATGTCCTGGCCACCGGGATACGTCACCACGCAGGCAGAAGAGAAAAAGGATAAAAGCCAGGCAAGAGATAACGGCGAATCGTCATCGTCGTCACATCCAGCGCCCCCGTTAGAGATAACAACGACGATGGCTACTGAATTAGGCGCCTTGATGCTAGATCAATTTGGTTTGAATCAGCCAGATTTACCACGACCAGCGTCGGCAGATCGAGCATCCTCCTCGGAGATGCCGCCAAGAACTGCCGACGAAATCGCGGCGATGACGCCGGCTGAAATTGCTGCTTTGGATCAGGCGGATTTACCGCTAGTGGAGGTGGCGGAATTCGAGGCGCTCACCAACGCGCAGCAAGTTGAATATCTATACAAGCGAATAGGGGCAACTCTCCGACGCGATACGCTCGCCAAGTTGCGTGACATTGAGCGACGAAACGGCTTGCCGGCAGAAGGTCTTCTCGAATGGCTTCAGTCGTATCGAGCTGTCGTCCTTGCCAATGATCGCCCGGAATTTGCGCCACCCGCGGTGACGCCGGCGATATGGGCTGAAATGCGTCGGCGATTAAACTCGCTGCCTGCCGATTCACGACGCCCAATAGCAGAAGGTGCACTCATATCGATGACCACTGAAGCAGAGCAGCAGGCGGTACATCAAATTCTTGATGAATTGGAAAAAGAACATAATGAGCCTTTGGATCAACAGCTCGCCGATTTGGATGAACAGATCGCCAATTTGCAAGAACCGCCGGAGAATTTGGCGCAGCGTCGTGCTGAAATAGCAGAGCAGCGGAGTGATTTGGAGCAACGGCGTTTGCCGGAAGGAATTCTGCTTAGGCGGTTATATACGTTTAACATCTTTAACAACGAACAACCTCCCCACAATGCGCCTGCCCCGATTACCAACGACGTATGGAATGGGCTACGCGAACTTCGACGCAAGGATCCACTGCCGCCGCCGGGTGCGGCGCAGTTAACTCTTCGCCAAACGCCATTACAATTGGATGATGCTCAAGGCAAGGAGTTAAACCAGATTCTTGCTCGTCCTGAACTTCCCTTTAATCGCGCCGTTATGGGAGCGATGATTGAAATTGCCGCCGAGTCAAATCCCAACGATGACCCTTTACGTATTCTGAAATGGTCGTTGGCGGAGTGGGATTCGCGCGCAATGCTCCGTCGTTATGGCGGCATTGAGGAAGCGGGAAGTGTACTCACGATGACTGAAGAACAAATAAGAAGCACACATGGCTACGATCCAGCGTTCTTAACCTATCTCAAACAACTAAAAACACTCCAGGCGTCTTCGCCGCCGACAACGATTATTCCGCTTTCGCCTTTACGCAGCGTGGAGCAGTCAAGCCGTCGCAAAACGCCACCGTTATTGAATGATGCTCAACACGGAGAATTAAATCAGATTCTTGCCCGTCCTGACCTTCCCTTTAATCCCGCCGTTGTAGGAACAATGATAAAAATTGCCGCCGAGTCAGATCCCAATGCTGACCCGTTACGTATTCTGAAATGGTCATTGGAGGAATGGGATGCAGTTGCAGAACTTCGTGATCCGATACTTTGGCCGGATGCGGGAAATGTGCTCACGAAAACTGAAGAACAAATTAGAGATAGAGACGGCCACGATCCAGCGCTCTTAACTCATCTCGAACAATTAAAGACACTCCAGGCATCTCCGCCCTCGGTGACGACTATTTCGCTCGCGGCTGACGGCGCGCAGCGACCCACAGCCAATAAAAAACCCACAGTAGAGGAGATTTATAAAAAAAGCGTACAAGAGTTTCAGTATGAGACGGTGAGAAAGTTTGCTCGGATTATGTCGATGCCGGAAACCGAAGGCGAAAGAAAAAGAATAATCAACGGCTATATCTCCGCTTACAACCGATATACCAATGGCTCGCTTGGCTCGCAAAAGCTCCCTCAATCGACATTTCAACCTCCGCACGAAGATATGCTCCGTCTGATGCGTGTCGTCGAAGCCGCGACAGTAGGAGACGATCGAACGCTTTACAAAATTGTTTCTCCACTTCTGAACAAAAAACTTGCCGCGATAGAACCTTTCACAATCGCTATGTCCACCAACGAAATAATGGCGATGCAAGGCGACATATCGTTCACGCCTCAGCAGTCCACACCGTATATCCATATGGTGGATTATCTTCGAAACGAGGGGCATCACTGGGATAGCCAAGATACTTACCTCGCCAACAAGAGCAATACTTGGAAAACGTTTTTAACTACAGAATACATTTCTCGGATAAATGACCTTGCCAAAATGTTTTCCGTCCTTGAAAAGGGTTTTGTGGCTTTTCCGTTTGACCGCACCAACCCAGACGAGGCAAACCAGGAGCGTGAATTTGTTCAAGCGTTAAAGACCTATATTCATCACTTTGAACCAACACGCCTCAAAAATCAGACCCTAAATGAATGGGGGGAATCTGTTAGGAAGTGGAAAGATTTGCAACATCAGACGTCACTCGAAGGT
This sequence comes from Burkholderiales bacterium, assembly GCA_035539675.1. Lineage (GTDB taxonomy): Bacteria > Pseudomonadota > Gammaproteobacteria > Burkholderiales > DATLHW01 > DATLHW01. The sequence continues at coordinate 7,271 of DATLHW010000432.1, forward strand.
TACCAAGGCGCGCTTGGTCGAGTGGGAAATCAGTTCAGCCATGAAGGTGATGGCCATGCACACATGAATAGTGCGCAAAGGCTGAACGTTGCGAGAGCACTCATAAGTGTGGAGTATCGAACAGGTAAGTTACAGTTCGCGGAATCGGCAGTGGCGCAGCGACGAGACGCGAAAGAATCGGTAGTTAGAGTGCGCGAAGAAATTGACGAGGCGGCCAAGAGCTTGAGCCAAGCGAATAACAATACGCCGCGAATCGTATTGCATGGCGGCTCTATCCAACAACGGAATTCTCTTAACGTGCCGTCGACGGCAGCTGCTCAAATCCAAAACATGATCACCATCCTTGTCACCAATATGACGCAGGCCATCGAACAAATGCAACGCGAGTTTCAAATACAAAAACGGCCGGACGGGACAGACGAGAATCAGAATTATCGGAATGCGCCGGTTTACGTCCAAGCGAGAGTCCCCACAAGAAATGTCAAGGAGCCGTCCAATAGCATTTGGATGCTACACAATTTCATTCAAAAGGCTTTTGGCGCGGACTCTATTCAGTTCAGCAATGTTTCTGCACAGTTGGAAGATATGCTCAATAAAAAAATCTATGTGCGTGCAGGAAGCGGGGCCAAATTCGTTGGAGGATTGACTGGCCGCAACCCGGGCTTTAGAAAGGTTAACAATCAGCAAGAAGAATTGACCGGAAAGATGCTTAAAGATTGCCAGATTTTGCTAGAAGCCGTTCAACGGATTCAAACCAATAGTCCAGCAGACCAAATGGAAGGCTGGAACAATGTTCTGAAACCGTACGTTGAAAAGATGAATCAGACGGCAGTGACAGAGCTGTTCAATCAACGAGTACATCGATCCAATGAACATCTGGATCAAAGCGATCATGCCGCCGTGGATCAACGGTTTCCCAGGAACAAACCAACGTTGAGTGTGCTAGTACAGCCTGTTGCGGCGCCCAACACCCACGTCAAGGGCCAGGCATTTCGAATGACAATGGACGAGTCCGTCCTTATTGAGCCGAAGATGCAACCACATGGTGATCACGTCGTCCATGTCGTACCAAAGAACCTTGCGGCAACAGTGTTGAAGCCGGAAGTCATGAGCCAATTGAAAATGAATCGCGACGAACGGAATAAGGATCCGTCGATCCCGGCAAAAGTCATCGATGTGCAGTTCACGTTAAAGCCAACGCTGGCAACCAGAATTATTAATAAAGTTAAGCAAGTAAAAGGGAAATTTCGCTCCTGATGGGGCGCTCTGGGGTAATTTCCCCCCAAAAAGGCGTATCTATCATTTCGGTGTATTGCGCGCATCCTGTAATCCAGCAAGCTGTCGAACGATCGGTGCGCGCACATCGAATAATGTCGAAGTGATTTGCGAACAGCGCAGAAACAATGCGGCGTGATGCCGCTGCAATTGCGTCGAGGCCGGATCGGCGAGTACGGCGAACGCCACGCCGGAATCGAGCGGGCGCCCTGCGAGATAACGTTGACCACGCGAAAAGCGAGCGTAATTGGTGCTCCACCAGGCTTTGAATTTTGCTACGCATGGCCAAGGCAGTCCTTCGTCAGGATCCATTTTTTTTGCGATGGGAACCACGGCGCCGCCATCCTCCGATTCGTCTTCTTCGGGTGCAGGTCCCCACAAATTCTCAAGCGTCACGGGCGCGCCGGTGAGGTGAGCGAAGACGTCGGCCGCGAGGCGGGCATGCGCTGGTTGCTCCATGAGATTCAATAGCGTCTTGATCCAGCGCCAATCGCCGCTGAAGCGAATCGTCGTCAGCACAAGCCGCGTCTGGTCACGGCGTGTCCACCATTCCTTTGCGATGCCTGCCAATTCATCGAGCGGCGTTACTTGCGCGAGCGCCGCGATGGCTTGATTCATATCGGTCGCGGTGGTCGCCTGCTCGGCCCATGCTCTCAACACCGCGCCGCCTTCGGTTCGACCCAGTAGCGCCAACGACCATGCAGCCCAACGGCGGCATCGTTCATCCGCATCCGTAAGATGCTCGATAAGCAGACCCACGAAATGGACCGAACCTATCTCGCCCACCGCTCGCAATGCGCGCGCATGCACCGACGCATCGGCATCGTAAAGCCATTCGGCCAACGCATTCCCGGTTGAAAGCCGTTGCAGAATACTCGCCGACAGCGCCGCTCGGCGGAGCACGGGCTGCTCCGCCTTCACCCAGGACCATATCGTCGGACGCACCGTTTCGAATGGCAGCCATGCGCTAGCGGATATCAGTCCCTTGGCGACTTCCGGCGTCGTCGCGGCGAGCGCTTCGATTGCGCTAAGTTGATCGCAGCGCCCGTGTTCTGTTCGACCCGCCGCTTCGAGCGCAAGGATGGAAGCGGTGAATGCTTCATCGGCCGTGCGCCATTTACTCAACCTTGCGAACGAAGCTTGCCAGCCGGCGGTTCCATCCGTTTCCGCATTGGCGACGCGCAAGCCTTCGAGATTTGCATCTAACAGCTGCTCGAATCGCAGCAGCGAGCGCATGTCGTGCAAGGCGCTGAGCGTTCCGTCCATGAAGCGCGCCCAATAGAAAGCCGCATCTTCGGCGTGGCGGGAGATGAGGGGGAGGACTACAGCGGATTGAGGGAGTGACATGAGAGGATGGTATTTAGATGTTGCATTCAAATTGACTAAATTTTGACGTGATGTCCGACATTTTCTGCGAGGCTATGTGCGCGCCGATGGTTGAAATGGGCCTCGGCAAAACGTAGGGTGGAATTGAAGGAGCTTTGCGACGCATTCCACCAGCAACGGCGCGCGAAGCGCAACGAAACTGCCTGTTGGTTCGCTGCGCGGCCTAAACTGGTGGAATACGTCGCATGGCTCCTTCATTCCACCCTACGGGCTGGCGGCGCCTGTCTCGGTTTGAGGGCGATGCGAATTGCAATGATGGACGTAAAGGCCAAACGATTTGCATCTACTCAAGATCGTGACGGTTAAATAAAACTTCCCATCGCGCGCCATCGAACAGGGCGGCGCCGTCCGGGCCTGCGGTAAGCATCAGTCCATTGTCCGGGGATATGTCGATGGCGCCGGAGACCAGTTGCGCCTCGGCGGGAATGTCCGCGCGCATGAGCTTGCCGTCTTTGAGCTCCCAAAGACCATATTCCGATCCGCACCAGAGCTTGCCGCCGAACCAGGCGATGTTTTTGAGCGGGACGGTGAACGCGCCGTCGCCCAGTTTCTTCCATTTATTTTCACGGCCGACCCACAGCGAACCCATGTTGCCACCGATATAGACATTGCCGTCGCCGGCGCAGCAGACGTTGTAAAGACGTTCGTTGGACGGGAAGGCGCACTGAATCCAGTCAGAACCGTCGAAGCGCCACACCTCGCCCGCGCCGCCGGCGGCGTACATGTCGCTCTCGCTGAAGCCGGATAGATCTTTCCAGTAAAAATCCGCCATGTTGGATTTTGTTGCGAGAAAGGCTTTCGGTATGGGCAGGGTGGCGGTGAGATCTTGCCATTGATTCATGCCGAGGCGCTTGTAGACGCGGCGAGGGCCGCCGACGGTGTAGATCGATTGACCGACGCGAACGATGTTATTGATGACGTTGCCGAGGTCAGTGCCTTTGAGTTCTCGGGGGTGTTGTTCTTCTTCGTCTGCACGGTTTGCGTCATAGGAGAAAACATACCCGCCTAAATCGACGGCGACAAACTCTTCTTCGATCCCATTGGCGTATGCGATATTGGCAAAGTCAAAATGCCCAAAGCGCTTTGCAAAAAAACGCTTTTCCACCGGACGCTCCATTCTTGCAAACAAAAATCGAATTTCAGGCAAAGGGTCGCGATGCGGGCTTTTGGTCTTCTCATACATTAAGAATGCATAACGGTTCCCAAATCCGATGGCGCAGTCATAAACGCTAAAACCCTTGCCAAATATTTCCCATCTTTCCTTGTCGAAAATCATTCAATCACCTTCCATAAAAATAAGCGCATCATCTTATTGTTCACCAAGATCAGGTTTGGGCCCGCCGCCACTCATTCCCGAGTGCGGCGTCACCTTCGCGTTTTTCAAGTCGCCGCAAGTGTAGGCTTTGCTGTAGTACGCATCGAGTTGAGCCTCCAAGCACTTTGCGCTACAGCCATAAGCAGCGCTTACCTCTTTGGCCATTAGGTCTCTCGCCTTTGTATAGTCCATTTCTTGTTTCGATTGGAAAGGCTTCAACACACCCGCCGTCGCCTTATGCATCACCCCATGCGACCCGCTCGTATTGTCGCTGCCCTCCATGCAAATCGTCGGTGATCCGCCCTCGGCGTATTTATCCCAACACTTCATCTTCGGCTTCTTGTCCCTCGGCATGTCGGACGACGTTAGCTCATCCGGCTGCTTCTTGCCGCCGTAGCCTTGCTTCCATTGATCGAACGCTTTTTTTTGCGCGGCCTGATTGGGGTCGCGAAACATCGCGTCGGGCATCAGGTGATGGCCGGTTTGTCCCGGGCAGCAGGCATCGCCGTTCCAACTGGCGGCTTCGCTCTCGGTCTTGTTGAAGGGAACCAGAAAACACTTCCGCGCGCGGGTGCAGGGATAAGCGGTCGCATACGCGGCCTGCACGTCCGCCATGACTTCGTTGGCGACCTTTTTTTGTTCTTCGACGGGCAGCTTATCGAAGTCCTTGATCTTGTCTTTGAACTTATCGAATATGGTGGTGATTTTCTTCGACGACTCCTGCAAGCCGTTCGCGATGTTCTTCAGTTCCTGAACCTCGTTTTTCATTGCGGGGATCTTCTCAGCTAGTTCGACGCCCGTGGCGACGATATCCACTGCAGTAATGACCCATCCGACAACCGGAATCCAACCGGTCAATCCTCGCCGTGCGGCGAATGCGACAGCCTTCTTCGTGGCGAATTCAGCAACTTCTTTTTCCAACTTGGCGATCACATCGGTTTTCAGCGCAGCAGTGGCTTGCTCCATCACTTTGTTGATGTCGCCGAAATCCTCCAGCCACTTCTTAAAGTCAGCGCCGGGTTTGACCAGCAGCGGCCCGCAGTGGTCAAGCACCCAACTCGTATGTTCGTCGCCTTGCTTGTTCTGCGCGATGGTCTTGCGTTTCTTTGATTTGCGCGTGTCCGGCTTTTCTGGCTTGCACCGTTTCTCCATCTGCTCGCGGTCTTTCTTGCAGTCGGTCGGCATTGTGGCCGTTGACAAGTAATACACGGGCGGCGTGTTGGCGGGATTGGAGTGATTGTGCGTCACCATGTCCATATGGCGCGTGACCGACAGGCCTTCGATCATGACGTTGGGCGACCAGCTGGTGAAATAACATTTACCTTGCACCGCGCTGGAGACGGCGCCTTTCTTCAGTCCTTGCGTCGCGGCTTCGTCGCCATAGCTTGTCGCGAAATAGCTCTTATCCTCCAGGCAAACTTCCTTGTCTTTGATGAAGACCGTTTTCGAACCATTGGTAATGTCGCTGGCCTTGCAGGCGTTCATATAGGGTACTGGCACGCCGGGCATTGGCGCGCCAGGCGAGAGGCAAACATCGACGGCCATGGTCGATGTGCCCTCCGCGCTTTTGGCGCAAATCTCGTTGTTGTTAGCGTAGACGTGATGAGGCATGCGGCGTCACTTTCGATTCATGATGCGATGGTCACCACCGCCGCCCGGTGGGCATGGCTGGTGGAAAGATGGATGAGGGCATTGGGTCCGGCTGCCCAGCCCTTGCGGGCGGCGTCCAAGGCGAGGGCGAGCATTAAGGGCCCCATCGCGGCGCCGACATATCCGACGCGCGTCATCGGCGTGAAAAATTCATAACCGTCGGGCGAAGGGGCGCGCAGTATGCGTGTCCATGCGTAGGCGGCTTCCTCAAAGAAATAGGACTCGGCCGATATATCCGCATACCGGGTGTGAATGGCGTGGGCGGGAATATTCGCCTCGTTTAACGCTTGGCGCATGGCGTTGGATAAGCCCATTCCGCGGCTTGCTTGATTGGATTGCAGCGTTTGCGTTTCGTGAGCTCTCCCAATCCCCGCCACCATCAACAACGGCGGCCGCGGCGCGCGCGTCCCGTCTGCCGCCGGGGCTGTCATCGGCTCCACCGCATCGGCGCGCGTCACCAGCACGCAAGCAGCGGCTTCGCCCGGAATGAATCCATCGCTGTTCTCACTGCTGAGCAACCGTTCGCTAGCGAGGGCGTCGTTGATGTCATCGGTGTTCAAGAAGCTGTCGATGCCGGCGATAAGCGCTGCTCGCACGGCGCCGCTTCCTATTTGCTCCCGTGCATATTCCAGCGCCACGGCCAGCCCTGGGCTACCGATTTGCGTGATGCAGCTTGATGGATGGAAGTGGCGGCCCAATGCGTCCTCGCATGCGGTGAAGCAGCGGTGCAGCTTGTCTTCCGAGAAGCCGGGTCGGGTGGTTTCGGGGCCGAGCACCAACAGCGCGGTATGACGTGGGTCGATGCCGCCGGCGGCTCGGGCGCATTCGACCGCCGCTTTGACGAACATCCGCGCAAGCTTTTGTTCGCCGCCCAGCAACGAGCCGTCAGCTTCTTCTGGCGAGCCGAGCAGCATGGGCGGCACGGCGGCGCCAATCAGCGGTTCGCCGATCTCGTCGACGAAATGCGTTTCCTTGAAATTGTCCAGCGACGCACGGATCGCCGCGCATGCGGAGGCGGCGCTCAGGCCCACGCTGCACACGACGCCGGCGGAAACAATCGCGAGTGGTACGGGATCGGCCATCAGCTCAACGCTTCCGTCACAGGGGCGAGGTCTTCGTCGCTAGTTTCTAATCCGCCGCAGCCGCAATCGTCAGTGCCGTAGACTTTGCTCTTCCACCAGCGCTTGCAGACGCTGCCTGCGGCGACGGTGTGAATCTCGTGCAGGCCGCGTTTTAGCGGCATGCGTGCGCGCCACACGATGTCGAATGTGTCGGCGTCAGTGTCAATCACCAGCGTATCAACGACCGGCGTTAATGCGACGGGAGAACGATTCTTGGGCAGGACAACAATGGGCAAGTCGAGCGCGGGCAAACGAAAGCAGGTCAATCCGCCGCCGGGCCGCAGGTTGAGCAGACGCACTTCCTCGCCGCCTTGCAGATAGGGCATTTGTTGATCGGGCGGCGCGCATTGGTAAAAGCGTTCGTCGAAGTCCGGCGGCGGCAGCGGGAAGATTTCGTCTTGCCAATATTGATTGTATGTTCCGGCGTAGGACAGTCGCGGCGCCCAGTTGCGGGCGATCGGTCCGAACGACATGGGGGTGTAGAGCATTTCGGGGTCCTGGATGGCGGCCTCCGGCGCTTCCTGATTC
>DATLHW010000433.1:0-4812 GCA_035539675.1 Burkholderiales bacterium
CTTCCTCCAACCGCCGTTTCCAGGATAATCCGCGGCAACCGACTCATCACTCAAGTATTTACCAATGCCATCAAATCATTCTCAAGCCCGCTCCGTTGTAATTATTGGCGGCGGCCCCGCAGGCCTTATGGCTGCGGAAGCCCTGATCAAAGGCGGCGCACAGGTTGATCTGTACGACGCTATGCCATCCGTTGGCCGCAAGTTTTTGCTGGCGGGGAAGGGCGGCATGAACATCACTCACTCCGAGCCGATGGAGCCCTTTCTCTCCCGCTACGGCGCTCGCCGCGCTCACATCGAGCCATTACTCGTGGCGTTCGGCCCCGATCAATTACGGGCCTGGGTGCATGAACTGGGCATCGACACCTTTGTGGGTACGTCCGGCCGAGTATTTCCCACCGCCATGAAGGCCGCGCCATTATTGCGCGCATGGTTGCATCGGCTACGTGAGTCAGGCGTGCGCTTCCATTCGCGGCGGCGCTGGTTGGGCTGGGCGGACGATGGCGCCTTACGCATGGCGGCGCCGGACGGTGAGGAGGCTGTGCGCCCCGATGCTGTGGTGCTCGCACTGGGCGGCGCTAGTTGGGCCAGGCTTGGCTCCGACGGCGCGTGGGTTCCGTTGCTGATGCAACGTGGCGCATCGGTAGCGCCATTACGGTCATCCAACTGTGGCTTCAATGTGAATTGGAGCGATCATCTTCGTTCCCGTTTTGCGGGCCATCCGGTGAAATCGGTCGCCATGAGCTTCACGGATTCCGTCGGCGTAACGCTTTGCCGCCAGGGCGAGTTCGTTGTCACCCAAACCGGCATCGAAGGCGGCTTGGTCTATTCGCTGTCGGCGTCATTGCGCGATGAAATCGAAGCAACGGGATCCGCTGTTATTTATATTGATTTGGCGCCTGGGTGGGAAACGAAGCGTCTTGTCGATGAAGTATCGCGGCCGCGCGGCTCGCGTTCGCTCTCGAGCCATCTGCAAAGCCGAGTTGGCATCAAAGGCGTCAAGGCGGCGTTGTTAAGAGAATGCGCGCCAAAGGAGGATTTCATAAATCCCGTTCGATTGGGCGCGACGATCAAGGCGCTGCCTGTGCGCTTGCTTGCGCCGCGTCCGATAGATGAAGCAATCAGTAGCGCCGGCGGCGTTGCGTTTGAAGCGCTGGATGATCGGTTAATGATTCGACAAATGCCCGGCGTATTTTGCGCGGGTGAAATGCTGGATTGGGAAGCGCCCACCGGGGGATATTTGCTTACCGCCTGTTTTGCAAGCGGCTTGGCGGCGGGAAAAGGCGCGTTGGCTTGGTTGGAGACGAAATAAGCCGTTGTAAAAAATTTAGGAATAATTCGCTTTGGTGACCTACGTCACAAAATTGGCCAGCTTAAAAAATACGACATCTTTTTTGCTGCTGAATTAATCGGCGTCGATGTCGCAGTCGCCGACTTTCCCCCGTTCATTTTTGCAAACCAATCGCCCCACGATTTTTGCATTTTTGTAATCGCTTCCGAATCTTGCTGTGTTGCCACGTTGCGATTCCCTCAGTTAAAACAATGTATTGAAAAATGCAGCGAGGGACGCAAATTCTGGCGCCCATCTTGCGAATGGTTATGAGTAAAAACCAAACAATATAAATAAAAAAACCAAACAATCCGTAAAAAGACCTGGCTCAATAACCAGGCCAAGAATAAACGGAGGCGACAATTTAAGGGGGCAAGTCAAAAGCTTGCCCCTTATTATTTGTGTCGTTACTAATTCCATTCCCAAATTGATCGTGAACGCGAAAGTGGCGCTCGATTAATTTGGAAATGGAATGACGAGAAAGGAAATCAAATCCACTTGGCATGAAATCGCAAGTGTTCTTCAATAAAACTCGCAATGAAAAAGTAGCTATGGTCGTAACCATCGCGCATTCGTAGATCGAGAGGTACGTCGGCTTGCACGCACGCTTCTTTGAGGAGTTCCGGCTTGAGTTGCGTTTCCAGAAATTGATCGTTCACACCCTGATCGACCAAAATCGCCGGACCTTTCCACCCTCGATCCTTGATAAGCGTGGTTGCATCGTAGGGAAGCCAAGCAAACTGATCCGGCCCGAGGTAACCCATCAACGCCTTTTCTCCCCACGGGCAGCGCATGGGTGAGCAAATGGGCGCAAATGCCGATACCGATTTGTAGTAATCCGGATTCTTCAGTGCAATGGTCAATGCGCCATGCCCGCCCATTGAATGTCCGAATATGCCTACGCGTTTGGGGTTTATCGGGAAATGCGTTTCCACGAATCGCGCCAACTCCTGCGAGATGTAGGAATACATCCGATAACTTTCAGACCAGGGCGGCTGTGCCGCATCGATATAAAAACCCGCGCCAAGGCCGAAGTCGTAGCTCTCCCCTTCACCAGGCAGGTTTAACCAGCGCGGACTCGTGTCGGGGCTCACGATGGCGATTCCCAATTCTGCGGCGACTCTTTGCGCCCCCGCTTTGATGATGAAATTTTCTTCCGTGCAGGTGAGACCGGAGAGCCAGTACAACACCGGGACGGGACCATCCTGCGCTTGCGGCGGAAGAAAAACGCCGAAGCGCATCGTGCAGTTGGTTTCTCGCGCTTCGTGGCTGTAAATGCCTTGCACGCCGCCGAAGCATTTGTTTTGGGAGATGGTGGTAATAGTCATTTCAAGATAGATGCTTAAGAAAGCGACGAAGCCGCGCTACTTTCGTACGGAGCCCCATTGCAAATTGTGAGTGTTTTCTCGGGGCTTTTGAATTTTGCGATATACAGAGGCGACTGTGATAATTCATGCATATTAATTTTAATCTCCTTACTTGGTTGCGCGAATCCAGCGCGCGAGGCAAATAGGATTATTAATTAAAAAATGAGGGGACGGAGAAATCCATGGCCACATTACTTGAGCTCGCAAAGTTATCCCGCGCTGTATATGACCCAGATGACGATTCGCGGATTCCTCCCGGTTGGGAGCCGCACGGCGCAAGTAGCCATCATGAATGGGAGCAGACCTGTGCGTTCCATGGGCAAGCCTATCGAAAATCCTCCGCTGAAGTGGTTATCTCGTTCAGAGGCACGATAAAAAAACTGCGGAACTTTATTAGCGATGCCCGGCTTTCCCTGGGCTTTACCCACCAAGGCGAAGAATATGCCATTGCTTACGCAATAGAAGTGCTTAAAAGGCTCAGAGCGGAATATGGCGATAGGCCTCTTCCTACACTTACAGTGACCGGCCATTCGCTTGGCGGCAATCTTGCGCAAGTTGTAACAGCATTTTTTCAGAATGGGGGCGAGTTGCCTCGAGGGTTCAACTCCGAACTTGCAAAAAAGGTGAAAGCAGATTTTCAAGAGTTGGCCGAATCGATTCATATGCCTGCGGTGACATTCCAGGCTCCGGGAGTAGCGAAAACGTATATTGCTGAGGGGAAGGACGGCAGCCACTACGATGGCCTTCATTTATACAATCCAAATGATCTGGTTCGGTTGGGCGGATCGGTGAATATTGGCGTTCAGGCCAAGCTTCCCATGGCTCGTCGCGAGTTCAAGAGCGTAGCGCCGACTGTTCCTGACCAAGCTTCCGATACGTTGAACATCACGTCGACGTCTCATAGCGCAATCATGGAATCGACAGAAGCGTCGCCCCAGTCGAGCGCTCCTGCTTCTCCGTGGGCCTCTCGTACTCCGTCAGTCGTCTCACTATCCAAGTTGTCTACATCTGCGGCATCGGCTAGCTGGTCAGTCGTTGAAGGGGTGAGCGGCGCCGTAAGCGCGACCGCGAAAACGGCCGTTACATTTATCCCTGCGCACAAGATAGCCGCGACGATAGAAATTCTTGAAGCGCAGCCGGCGATAGGCAACTTAACGCCGCAACAATACAAAGACCTCATGGCGCGTCCTGAGCATCTCGATTTGTTAAGGACGATCACGCCGGCTCAATACGAAGTAATCCCCTATCACAAATCTGCTCTACTCAAGGCGCTGCGTGAAGATAAATTGGACGCAAGCGAAATTTCCATCGTTGTAGACGGACTGAAGCGGCTGATGGCATTGGAGCCGGAGCAGACGACGTTACGTAATAAAGGGCGAGCTCGACTGATTGCATGGCAGGAGTCGTGGATAGCGCTGAAGGACGGCGTGGGCGCCATGGACTCAACCGCGTTCGAAGCATTAGCGGTGCTTCGACAAACCCTCAACGAACATCGGCGCGAGCTGCATGAACTTGGTAAAGGACTTCAGACTTGGGTGAACGCCAACCAAGATCGAATAAGCGCCAACGAGGATCAACTACTTCAAGAGGTGAGTAAGGCAGGCGTCGAGGTGGACAATAAAGATAGCCTGCGCTTGATAGCCGATTTGAAAACGGAGAATAAAAAGCTGAGCGCGGAAAATGAAAATCTAAGTAAGGCGATAGACACCGCATATAAGGAGGTCGTTCTTGATGCAGAGTTGGTTAACAATAAGCTGCAGGAATTAGGAGAATCGATCGGCTTGTCCTCCACTAGCGATCCACTTCAATCGGACGCGGAATCTCAATCGGCGGACGCGCCTGATTTGCGATCGGTACAGGCAAGACAAATTCAGATAGAGCAAGACAGCATTCGCTCGGAGTTGGCCAACCTGAGGAAGGAGCATGCGCGGTCTCAGGCTTCTCCGTCACACTTGGCGGAGTTCGAAAGCAAATCGCGACGTGTTACTGAAGGAGGGCCAGACGCATGGATGCAAAGGGAGCTACGACGCGAGCAGTTGAGCCTTTTGCAAAAACTGGCGCAGGCCGATTCAGGATGGTCGTTGACTGCGGTGGCGACGACTCAAGCTTTGTTAAAAG
>DATLHW010000434.1:0-16292 GCA_035539675.1 Burkholderiales bacterium
CAATGGTTACAGGCCGCAGTTTTATTTTCGTACGACCGACGTAACGGGCTCCATCGAATTGCCGGAGGGCACGGAAATGGTGATGCCGGGGGATAACGTATCGATTAAGGTCAGCCTGATTGCGCCGATCGCTATGGAGGAGGGGCTGCGTTTCGCTATCCGTGAGGGTGGGCGTACTGTCGGCGCCGGAGTCGTCGCGAAAGTCATTGAGTAGGCGACAAAGTTTGACGTGGATAACAATTGATTTGTGTTTTTACAAATGTGGGTAAAAAAGGCCAGTAGCTCAATTGGCAGAGTGTCGGTCTCCAAAACCGAAGGTTGGGGGTTCGAGGCCCTCCTGGCCTGCCATATCCAAAGAGATAGAAAGTAATGGCGGACAAAATAAAATTAAGCATTGCAATGTTTCTGGTGATTGCGGGTATTGCCGGCTACTACATGTTGGCAGAGCAATCAACCGCATTGCGTATTCTCCCGGTGCTGGCGGGGGTGGCTTTAGGTGCGTTGCTCGCAGTGCTAACTACGGAGCTAGGTAAGCGGTTTCATGCTTTCAGCAAAGATTCTTGGGAGGAGGCTCGCAAAGTGGTGTGGCCGACCCGTAAGGAAAGCGTGCAAATGACGGGCGTAGTCTTTGTGTTTGTGGTCGTAATGGCGATTTTTTTGTGGGTCGTTGACGCAAGCTTACTTTGGGCGGTAGAGAAAGTCATGGGAAGTGGCGGTTGATCTCGTCATTAGAATGCTTGTTTTGCGGGATATTCAGTGCATAAATTCTGGTTATAAACACGGCAAAGCGAGCTGGTTAGGTCTGTAAAGCATAAGCAAATTATGTAGCGCCACGAGTTGCTTGCAAAACGAATTCATAAAGGTGTCTTTAACTATGACGATGCGTTGGTATGTCGTGCATGCTTACTCGGGCTTTGAAAAGAGCGTTCAGCGAGCGTTGTTGGAGCGAATTGATCGTTCTGGAATGAGAGATCAGTTTGGGCAGGTGTTAGTGCCTGTAGAGGAAGTCGTTGAGATGAAATCCGGGCAGAAAGCCATTAGTGAGCGAAAATTTTTCCCTGGCTATGTGCTAGTCCAAATGGATATGACGGACGAGACTTGGCATCTCGTAAAAAGTACTCCAAAAGTTACTGGTTTTGTTGGTGGGACGGCGACAAGGCCGACGCCAATTAGTGATGTGGAGGTGGAAAATATTCTCCATCAAGTGCGCGAGGGTGTGGAGAAGCCGCGGCCAAAAGTGTTGTTCGAGGTGGGCGAGGCGGTGCGTGTTACCGAGGGACCGTTCACCGATTTTCACGGTAACGTGGAAGAGGTTAACTATGACAAAAGTAAATTGCGTGTCTCTGTACTTATTTTCGGTCGAGCAACGCCCGTAGAGTTGGACTTTTCGCAGGTTGAAAAGGCATAAAAGTATACGGGTTAAGTGGCTGCATTAGTGGTTTAGAAAATTCGGGGAGGGTGCTTACTCTGAGCGCTCGATAGCACCCATCAGGAGAAAATTGTGGCAAAAAAAATCATTGGCTATATTAAGTTACAAGTTCCGGCAGGTAAGGCTAATCCCAGCCCACCCATCGGTCCTGCATTGGGGCAACGCGGTTTGAATATCATGGAGTTCTGCAAAGCATTCAATGCGCAGACACAAGGTCTGGAAGTGGGTTTGCCGGTACCTGTAGTGATTACGGCGTTTGCAGACAAGAGCTTCACTTTCGTGATGAAGACTTCCCCTGCAACGGTATTGATCAAGAAGGCGGCCAAAGTAACTAAAGGGAGCGCAAAACCTCACACTGATAAAGTGGGCAAGATAACTCGAGTTCAGGCCGAGGAAATTGCAAGGATGAAGATGCCGGATCTCACTGCTGCTGATTTGGATGCTGCGGTGCGTACCATCGCGGGCAGCGCTCGCAGCATGGGAATTACCGTGGAAGGGGTGTAAATATGGCTAATTTTTCTAAGCGGGCTAAAGCTTTACGTACAGAAGTTGACCGTAACAAAAACTATTCGCTTCTGGATGCATTGGATCTTGTCAGGAAAACGTCCACGGCTAAATTTGATGAGTCCGTTGATGTGGCAATCAATCTTGGGATTGATGCAAAAAAGTCTGATCAAGCGGTGCGGGGTTCTGTTGTGCTACCTCGTGGAACTGGTAAGACAACTCGGGTGGCTGTGTTCGCGCAGGGAGCAAGCGCCGAAGCAGCGCGGGCGGCGGGTGCTGACGTGGTTGGTTTTGATGATCTGGCTGAAAAAATCAAAGGCGGTTTCATGGGCTTTGATGTTGTCGTGGCGTCACCTGATGCCATGCGGGTGGTAGGGCCATTAGGTCAGATCCTTGGTCCACGTGGCTTGATGCCAAATCCAAAGGTTGGGACTGTTACGCCGAATGTGGCGGAAGCGGTTAAGAACGCCAAAGCAGGACAGGTGCAGTATCGCGCTGATAAAGGCGGCATTGTCCAATGCACCATTGGTCGGGCGTCTTTTTCAACGGAGTCATTGCAGGAAAATTTGCAAACGTTAATTGCTGCGCTGAACAAGGCCAAGCCAGCTACATCTAAGGGTGTGTATCTAAGAAAGATCTCTGTTTCTAGCACGATGGGCGTGGGAATTCGTGTAGATCAAAGTAGCGTTTTGTCAGCACCTTAACTTTCTATTTTCGTTTGTTAAGCACTCAGGAAACTGAAACTAAACTTTAATTTTAGTAAGAGAGAAGAACTTTGGGCTGCCGGCTGCTTTTGCTAGGGTCGGTGGGTTATCAAAGACCGCAGGAGACGAAAAACTTAATCGCAAGTGTTCAATCAGCCGCTAGGGATGGTCATTCCTATAAGCTGATGGCCTTGTATCCTGCGCAGATGGCGTACCCCAGGACGGGATTGGCTTTGGTAGTAGATCCAATATGACTTTCCTGACGCAAGGTCGCTGTTCATGAGGAACGATAATTAATGGAAAAAAGTTGAGCGTTAGCGTGAGAGCTTGATTGCTCTTCTATTTTCCCGAAATGTTCGCTCTTGAATTTAAAAGGAGAAAGACCTTGAGTCTAAATCTTGAAGAAAAGAAGGCGGTTGTTGCCGAGTTGGCAGAGCACTTAAAAGATGCTCAAGCAATTGTACTTGCCGAATACCGGGGTATCGGAGTGGCGCACATGACGCAGTTGCGTTCCAAAGCACGTGAGGCAGGGGTTTATTTGCGGGTGCTAAAGAACTCATTGGCGCGACGAGCTATTGCTGATACGCCGTTTGCAGGATTAAGTGACAAGATGATTGGGCCTCTGGCTTATGGTATCTCCTCCGACCCAGTTGCTGGTGCTAAGGTCTTAAACGACTTCGCAAAAGGCAATGATAAGTTGGTTATAAAGGGGGGGGCAATGGCTAATTATGTTATGGACGCTAAGGGTGTCCAAGCATTAGCCACTATGCCAAGCCGCGAACAGCTCCTCGCGACGCTTATGGGAACTATGCAGGCCCCAGTTGCAAAATTCGTTCAGACACTTAATGAGGTGCCGACGAAGTTTGTGCGAGGACTTGCGGCGGTGCGAGATCAAAAGCAGACTGCTTGATTTATATAAACGGAACTTGTCGAGGATTTTGCGGTCATTTCGCTTTACTTCCAAGTTCATCAAAATTTTTGTAAATATTCAGGAGAAATAATCATGGCTGTAGCCAAAGCTGACATTCTTGACGCCATCGCTAGTATGACTGTGCTGGAGCTTTCGGAACTTATAAAGTTAATGGAGGAAAAGTTTGGCGTCTCTGCGGCAGCAGCAGCAGTTGCTGTAGCTGCACCAGCAGCTTCTGCCGCGGCAGCTGTAGAAGAACAAACAGAATTCACCGTTGTGTTGACAGGTGCTGGTGAAAATAAAGTCAATACCATTAAGATCGTGCGTGCGATTACTGGGCTTGGTCTGAAAGAGGCGAAGGATTTGGTGGATGGCGCACCTAAACCAGTTAAGGAAGGAATTTCTAAGGCGGATGCTGATGCAATCCTCAAGCAGCTTGTCGAGGGAGGCGCTACCGCTGAAATAAAATAGCGTGAGCATTGTTTGCCGAGCTGGCGCGTTTGCGCCAGCTTTTCGCGATTCTTAATGATGGACATCAGAAATCAGCTGAGTCAGATTAAGTCGCTAATTTCTAATGTCTTTCTTTTCGTTCTTGCGTAGAAGAGTCTTGGCGGAGGCTTTGCCGGTCGCCAAGACCTTTTTCGCATGTTGAGCGGGAAGGACAGTCTCACGTACGCTTCCTACAATGGAGACCCCATGACCTACTCCTATACCGAGAAAAAACGTATTCGCAAGAGTTTCGCGAAGCGGGCTAGTGTGCTCGATGTGCCTTTCCTACTTGCCACTCAACTGGACTCGTATTCTGAGTTTCTGCAATCGGAAATTCCACCTGGGCACCGCATGAATCAGGGGCTGCAGGCGGCATTCTCCTCTGTATTTCCCATTGCAAGCCATTCCGGTAACGCCCGTCTGGATTTTGTTAGTTACGTTCTGGGGCAGCCGCCTTTCGATGTCCAAGAATGTCAACAGCGGGGCTTGACTTTTGCCTCACCATTGCGTGCGAAGGTTCGTCTCACGATTATGGACAGAGAGGCTACTAAGCCTACCGTTAAGGAAGTGAAGGAGCAGGAAGTTTACATGGGCGAAATTCCGCTCATGACTAAAAATGGATCCTTCGTTATTAATGGCACTGAACGGGTTATTGTTTCGCAGCTGCATCGGAGCCCGGGGGTGTTTTTTGAGCATGATCGAGGTAAGACGCATAGTTCAGGCAAATTGCTATTTTCTGCGAGGATAATACCTTACCGTGGTTCCTGGCTGGATTTCGAGTTTGACCCAAAGGACTATTTGTATTTCCGTGTTGATCGCCGACGCAAGATGCCTGTTACGATTTTGCTTAAAGCATTGGGATATACCCCTGAACGGGTGCTTGAGCAGTTCTTTTCGTTTGATACATTTCACCTTAACGCAAAGAACATTGAATTCGAAGTGGTGCCCGAACGCCTACGCGGCGAACTCGCAAAATTCGAGATAGTGGATAAAAAAGGTAAGCTGATTGTCGCAAAAGACAAGCGGATTACAGTAAAGCATATCCGAGATATGGAAGCGGCGGGATTGAAAACCATTGACGTCCCTGAGGATTTCATCCTTGGTCGCGTTGTGGCTGTTAACGTTGTTGATAAAGACAGTGGGGAGATTCTTCTCGCTGCAAACGATGAGATAACGGAAGTTGGATTGAGAAAGCTTCAAGCTGCTGGCATCAACACGTTGCAAACCATTTATACAAATGATCTTGATCAAGGCGCCTACATTTCTCAGACTTTACGAATTGACGAAACGGCCGATCAATTGGCTGCTCAGGTAGCAATCTATCGAATGATGAGACCGGGAGAGCCCCCCACCGAGGACGCTGTTCAGGCACTTTTTAATGGATTATTTTTTAGCGAAGAGCGTTACGATTTGTCCGCTGTCGGGAGGATGAAATTTAACCGTCGGATTGGGCGTCCAGAATTGACGGGCGCGGTAACGTTATCGACGGATGATATTGTGGCGGTGATTCAGGTGCTGGTGGAGCTTCGCAATGGGCGCGGTGAAATTGATGACATCGATCATTTGGGTAACCGTCGCGTGCGGTCGGTCGGTGAGTTGGCGGAGAACCAGTTTCGTTCTGGCTTAGTCCGTGTCGAACGGGCAGTTAAGGAGCGATTGAGTCAGGCAGAGTCAGAAAATCTTATGCCCCATGATCTCATTAATGCCAAACCAGTGTCGGCGGCAATTAAGGAATTCTTTGGTTCAAGTCAGCTCTCGCAGTTTATGGATCAAACTAACCCATTGTCCGAAATTACCCACAAACGTCGGGTATCGGCTCTTGGTCCGGGTGGTTTGACGCGTGAAAGGGCTGGTTTTGAGGTTAGAGACGTACATCCAACCCATTATGGGCGGGTTTGCCCTATCGAAACTCCAGAAGGCCCGAATATTGGTCTAATTAACTCGCTTGCGTTATATGCGCGGACAAATGCGTATGGTTTTTTGGAAACACCCTACCGCAAAGTGGCTGCCGGTAAAGTTGAGGATGAAATTGTCTATCTTTCGGCAATTGAGGAAGGCAAATATGTTATCGCGCAAGCGAATGCCCAGGTGGATAAGCGGGGCGCTTTTGTAGACGATCTTGTATCTTGTCGGCATCACAATGAATTTACGTTGTCCACCTCAGATAAGATTCAATACATTGATGTTGCGCCGTCACAAATTGTATCGGTGGCCGCGTCGTTGATCCCGTTCTTGGAGCATGATGACGCGAACCGTGCGCTAATGGGTTCGAACATGCAACGCCAAGCGGTTCCCTGTTTGCGCGCTGAGAAGCCCTTGGTTGGGACTGGGATTGAGCGCACCGTTGCAGTTGATTCCGGCACGGCGGTACAGGCTCGCCGTGGTGGGAGAGTCGATTACGTTGATGCGGGCCGCATCGTGGTGCGTGTGAACGATGAAGAAACTCAAGTAGGTGAGGTCGGTGTAGATATTTATAACCTTACTAAATACACCCGCTCAAATCAAAACACGAACATTAATCAACGGCCCCTCGTCAAAGTAGGTCATTTGATCGCGAAGGGTGATGTGATTGCCGATGGTGCGTCGACCGATATGGGAGAGCTCGCGCTGGGGCAGAATATGTTGGTCGCGTTCATGCCATGGAATGGGTATAACTTCGAAGACTCGATTTTGATTTCCGAGCGAGTGGTATCGGAGGATCGCTACACATCGATTCATATTGAAGAGCTATCTGTTGTTGCTCGCGATACTAAATTAGGGCCCGAAGAAATTACTCGCGATATTTCCAATTTATCTGAGCGAATGCTTTCCCGTTTGGACGAGTCAGGAATTGTCTATATTGGGGCGGAAGTAGAAGCTGGGGATGTCTTGGTTGGCAAGGTGACTCCAAAGGGAGAAACCCAGCTTACGCCAGAAGAAAAATTACTTCGTGCGATTTTTGGCGAAAAAGCGTCGGACGTGAAGGATACGTCCCTTCGAGTGCCGTCGGGAATGTCAGGTACTGTTATTGATGTACAAGTGTTTACTCGTGAAGGGATTGAGCGTGATAAACGCGCGCAACAAATAATCGACGATGAGTTGAAACACTTCCGTCAAGACCTCGCAGATCAGATGCGCATAGTGGAGAACGATACATTCGAGCGTATCGAAAAGCTCTTAATGGGTAAAACCGCCAACGGTGGACCAAAAAAGCTTGCGAAGGGGACGAAGATAACTAAAGCCTATCTCTCGGAAGTGGAACGGCACGATTGGTTTGCGGTTCGGCTTGCAACGGAAGATGCTGCTAGGCAACTTGAATCTTTGAAGGAGAGCTTGGCCCAAAAGCGTATCGAGTTCGATGCGATGTTTGACGAGAAGAAGAAAAAACTTACCCAAGGCGATGAATTGCCGCCGGGGGTGCAAAAAATGGTCAAAGTCTATGTCGCCGTTAAACGTCGTCTACAGCCCGGTGACAAAATGGCGGGGCGACATGGCAATAAAGGCGTCATCTCTAAGATTGTTCCCATAGAGGATATGCCATTTATGGCCGATGGAACTCCAGTGGATGTTGTGCTGAATCCGCTAGGAGTGCCGTCTCGGATGAATGTGGGTCAGATACTAGAGACCCATCTCGGGTGGGCCGCAAAAGGGCTGGGCCAAAAGATCGCTGAATTGTTACGTGCTAACGAGAAGGTCGGCAACATCCGCAATTATCTATCGAAGGTGTATAACCACAGCGGTAAGCCAGAGGATATTGCTTCGCTAGCTGATGAGGAGGTTATTGAACTTGCTACTAATTTAAAAGATGGTGTTCCATTTGCGACGCCGGTCTTTGACGGTGCGGCGGAGTCCGAAATTAAGGATATGCTTGAATTGGCGGGTTTACCTCGTTCTGGTCAAGTGGTGCTTTACGACGGAAGAACTGGAGAGGCATTCGATCGGCTCGTGACAGTCGGCTATATGCATATCCTAAAATTACACCATTTGGTAGACGATAAGATGCATGCTCGCTCCACGGGGCCATACAGTCTTGTGACCCAACAGCCGCTCGGCGGTAAGGCGCAGTTTGGGGGGCAGCGTTTTGGTGAGATGGAAGTGTGGGCGTTGGAGGCTTACGGAGCCTCATATACATTGCAGGAGATGCTGACGGTCAAATCTGATGATGTGACTGGCCGCACCAAGGTATATGAAAATATCGTGAAGGGCGAGCATAAGATTGATGCTGGAATGCCCGAGTCATTTAATGTATTGGTGAAGGAAATTCGTTCGTTGGCAATCGATATTGATTTGGATCGTTATTGAGAAATTGAGACGTGAGGGTCCAAGCTGGCAAGCTTGAAGATCACTAGACCTAATGTTAATTTTCTCGCGAGAGTTTTGAAGATTTGTAGGAACTTAGGAGGCATTGGATCGGTATCTACTTTGGTGCCGCTCTATAAACCTCTAATCCCTAGGAGCGACATATGAAAGCGCTGCTCGATTTATTTAAGCAGGTCACGCAAGAAGAAGAGTTTGACGCTATAAAGATTGGCTTGGCGTCTCCGGAAAAAATACGGTCTTGGTCTTACGGCGAAGTAAAAAAGCCCGAGACAATAAACTATCGGACTTTTAAGCCCGAGCGGGATGGCCTGTTTTGCGCAAAAATATTTGGCCCCATTAAAGATTACGAGTGTTTATGCGGGAAGTACAAACGACTTAAGCATCGAGGCGTGATTTGCGAAAAATGTAACGTCGAGGTTACTTTATCAAAGGTTCGCCGTGAGCGAATGGGACATATTGAGCTGGCGTCTCCAGTTGCTCACATTTGGTTTTTAAAGTCACTGCCAAGTCGACTCGGTATGGTGCTCGACATGACGTTGCGCGACATTGAACGTGTACTCTATTTTGAGGCATACGTCGTGACTGATGCGGGCATGACCCCGCTGCAACGCTGCCAATTACTTACGGAGGACGACTACCTCGCCAAGGTGGAAGAGTATGGCGACGAATTCGCAGCCAGCATGGGGGCTGAGGGAATTCGAGATCTGTTGCGAAAATTGGATCTGAATGGGGAAATAGAGCAACTGCGCAAGGAGCTCGCGGCGACGGGTTCGGACACCAAAATCAAGAAGCTCGCGAAACGGCTCAAGGTTCTCGAGGCTTTCTCCAAATCTGGGATCAAGCCCGATTGGATGATCATGGAGGTGCTGCCTGTACTGCCGCCAGACCTACGGCCTTTAGTGCCTCTCGATGGCGGTCGGTTTGCGACCTCAGATTTGAACGACCTTTACCGTCGAGTTATAAATCGTAATAACAGATTAAAACGGTTGCTTGAGCTGAAGGCTCCGGAAATTATCGTGCGCAATGAAAAACGAATGTTACAGGAAGCGGTAGACTCGCTGCTTGATAACGGTCGTCGGGGCAAGGCAATGACCGGAGCAAACAAACGGCCACTGAAGTCTTTGGCTGACATGATTAAAGGTAAGAGTGGCCGATTCCGTCAGAATCTGCTTGGTAAGCGGGTGGATTACTCGGGACGATCGGTAATTGTCGTGGGTCCTCAACTAAAACTGCATCAGTGTGGTTTGCCAAAAAAGATGGCGTTAGAGCTATTTAAGCCCTTTATTTTTCATAAGCTCGAAGTAATGGGGCTGGCTACTACCATCAAAGCGGCGAAAAAGATGGTGGAGTCTGAGGAGCCCGTTGTATGGGATATTCTGGAGGAGGTGATACGCGAGCATCCCGTTATGCTAAACAGGGCGCCGACGTTACACCGGCTAGGTATTCAAGCGTTTGAGCCGGTCTTGATCGAAGGTAAGGCGATTCAGTTGCACCCGTTAGTGTGTGCCGCATTCAACGCAGACTTTGACGGCGATCAGATGGCGGTGCATGTTCCGTTATCGCTAGAGGCGCAAATGGAAGCACGGACATTGATGCTTTCATCGAACAATATCCTCTCGCCTGCAAACGGAGAGCCTATCATTGTGCCATCGCAAGATATTGTTCTAGGTCTTTACTATATGACTAGAGAGCGAATCGCTGCGTTGGGCGAAGGCATGGCGTTCGCGGATATTAAGGAGGTCTCCCGTGCTTATGAGGCTCGCAAGATAGAGTTAAATGCAAAGATTGCTGTTCGAATCAAAGAATGGAGCCTTCCGGATGAGGACGGAAACGTCAAAGATCGTACGACCCGTTATCAGACGACCGTAGGTCGAGCATTATTATCGGAAATTTTGCCTCCGGGCCTTCCTTTTGAATTAATAAACAAGGCCTTGAAGAAAAAAGAGATTTCGAAGCTTATCAATGCTGCTTTTCGTCGCTGTGGCATTCGGGAAACAGTCATTTTCGCCGATAAGTTGATGTATACGGGTTATACCTATGCTACCAGGGCAGGTATTTCTATCTGCGTGGATGACATGTTAGTACCTGATCAAAAACACGTTTTAATTGGCGCTGCTGAAAAGGAAGTGAAGGAGATTGAGTCGCAATATAGCTCTGGTTTGGTTACACAAGGTGAGCGCTATAACAAAGTCGTTGATATCTGGGGAAGGGCTGGTGATCAAGTCGGCAAGGCCATGATGGAGCAATTAGGTACTGAGTCAGTGGTTGCGCGGGACGGTAAAAAAGCGAGCCAAGAGTCTTTTAACTCGATTTACATGATGGCGGACTCGGGTGCGCGTGGCTCTGCAGCGCAAATTCGGCAATTGGCTGGTATGCGCGGCCTTATGGCAAAACCGGACGGGTCTATTATCGAGACGCCAATCACCGCTAATTTCCGTGAGGGTTTGAATGTACTTCAGTATTTTATTTCTACTCACGGTGCTCGGAAAGGATTGGCTGACACGGCGTTGAAGACAGCGAACTCCGGCTATCTAACTCGTCGTCTTGTCGATGTGACACAAGATTTGGTGGTGACCGAAGTGGATTGTGGTACTAAAAATGGTCTTGCCATGAAAGCCTTGGTTGAAGGCGGCGAGGTCGTGGAACCCTTGAGGGAACGCATTTTGGGTCGGGTAGCTGCGGTGGACGTTGTAAACCTGGAAAGCAGTGAGACGATGCTTGAGGCGGGTTCGCTGTTGGATGAAGAGGCGGTGGACGCTATCGAGTCCGCAGGCGTCGACGAAGTCAAGGTGCGCACACCACTTACTTGTGATACGCGATATGGGTTATGTGCACAGTGTTATGGTCGCGATCTTGGGCGTGGCATGTTGGTTAATGTGGGTGAGGCCGTCGGTGTTATCGCTGCTCAATCCATCGGGGAGCCCGGAACTCAACTCACAATGCGTACCTTTCATATCGGGGGGGCGGCTTCTCGAACTGCGGTAGCGAGCCAAGTTGAGGCGAAGTCTAACGGCATTATTCAGTTTTCTGTGCTGATGCGCTACGTGACTAGCACGCGCGGCGAACTGATTGCGATTTCTCGTAATGGTGAAATTGTGATTTCCGATGACAATGGGCGCGAGCGCGAACGCCACAAGGTGCCCTACGGTGGAACCTTGCAGGTTAAGGAGGGCGGGAAGGTTAAAGCGGGCCAAGTGTTGGCTACGTGGGATCCTCATACACGACCTATAATTACCGAATACGCTGGTGAGGTGCGTTTTGAGAATGTAGAAGAGGGGATGACGGTTGCGAAGCAAATTGACGATGTTACGGGGCTATCGACGCTTGTGGTTATTGATCCAAAGCGTCGTGGTACGAGTTCGTCGAAGGGGCTGCGACCGCAGGTTAAGTTGCTTGATGATAGAGGGCAGGAAATCAAAATCGCGGGCACAGAACAATCTGTAAACATCACCTTCCAAATTGGATCAATTATCACCGTCAAGAACGGGCAGCAGGTTGGTGTGGGCGAAGTCTTGGCGAGGATCCCACAAGAGTCTTCCAAAACCCGTGATATAACGGGTGGTTTGCCACGCGTTGCGGAATTATTCGAGGCGCGTTCACCGAAGGACGCAGGCATGTTAGCGGAGGTAACGGGAACTGCTTCTTTTGGGAAGGATACGAAAGGTAAACAGCGTCTTGTGATAACCGATATGGATGGCTTGGCGCACGAGTATTTGATTCCTAAGGATAAGCATGTCACCGTGCATGATGGTCAAGTGGTAAATAAGGGCGAGTCGATTGTCGACGGGCCAGCGGATCCTCATGACATTCTTCGACTGCTTGGAATGGAAGCCTTAGCTCGTTACATCACGGATGAAGTGCAGGATGTTTATCGGTTGCAAGGCGTAAAAATAAATGACAAGCATATTGAGGTGATCGTTCGTCAAATGTTGCGTCGAGTGCAGATTGTAGATCCAGGTGATACTCGCTTCATACTAGGTGAGCAATTGGAGCGCGCGGAAGTATTGGAAGAAAATGAAGCAATGGATGCGGAAAACAAACAGCCGGCAAACTATCACTATATGTTGTTAGGTATCACAAAGGCATCGTTGTCTACGGACTCGTTTATTTCCGCGGCGTCTTTCCAAGAAACTACTAGAGTGCTTACCGAGGCGGCCATAATGGGCAAGAGGGACGATTTGCGGGGGTTAAAGGAAAACGTGATTGTTGGTCGTCTAATTCCCGCAGGTACAGGCCTTGCCTATCACAACACTCGCCGTAAACATTCCGCGGTAGGAAGCGGCGTTCGAGATTTTGGAGGAGTTGACGACCTTGGTGCTGCAGTGGATAGCGAGCAAGTGGCTTAAATGTTTGGTCCTCCTTGACACGATGGTTGGTGATTAGTAAAATCGCGGTCTTTTTATTGGTAAATGTTGACCGGCGCTTAAGCGCCGGTCAACATTTTTGGCCCTGGTGGTGCTGCCAATTGTCTGGTGGATGGGCTTAGTGTATATGATGATGAGGGGTTTCGAAAATGCCAACGATTAACCAGCTATTGCGGAAGCCTAGGAAGTCGCCGCGAGCTAAGAGTAAGGTGCCGGCTCTCGCTGCGTGCCCGCAAAAGCGCGGGGTGTGCACCCGTGTTTACACTACGACGCCAAAGAAGCCGAATTCTGCTTTGCGTAAGGTGGCCAAGGTGCGGCTAACCAACGGCTTTGAGGTCATTAGCTATATCGGGGGGGAGGGGCATAATCTCCAGGAGCATTCGGTGGTGTTGATTCGTGGTGGGCGGGTGAAGGATCTGCCGGGGGTTCGATATCATACTGTGCGGGGTAGTTTGGATACGGCAGGAGTGAAGGATCGAAAGCAAAGTCGGTCCAAGTACGGTGCCAAGCGGCCGAAGCAGGCTTAGTTTACCTTTTAACGATTGGATGGATTTGTTATGCCACGACGCAGAGATGTGCCTGAGCGCGAAATATTGCCTGACCCTAAGTTTGGAAGTCGGGATATTTCCAAGTTCATTAATGTATTAATGGCGGCAGGAAAGAAGTCGGTTGCTGAGCGCATTATTTATGGTGCGCTTGAGCAGGTTGCTGCGAAGTCAGGGAAAGACCCGTTGGAGGTGTTTAACCAGGCGCTTGGTAATGTGAAGCCGCTGGTCGAAGTTAAGAGTCGTCGAGTTGGTGGCGCTAATTATCAAGTGCCTGTGGAGGTGAGGCCTGCTCGTCGTATGGCTTTGGCGATGCGTTGGTTGCGAGAGTCTGCTCGAAAGCGGGGCGAGAAATCAATGGGTATTCGTTTGGCTGGTGAGTTGGTGGATGCTGCGGAGGGGCGTGGGGGTGCTGTGAAGAAGCGGGAGGAGGTGCACCGTATGGCCGAAGCAAATAAGGCTTTTGCGCATTACCGATTCTAGTCAATGTGGATGGGCGATGGCGCAAGTTGGCTTTTCGCTGTGTCGATTTAAGGAAATGCGACGTCGTGAGAGTTGGTTGAATGACTCCGGATGTCGGGCGAGATGGAAGATTGGTAACGTTTTTGATCGATTCAACAGCTTGCGTGGGCGGCTGCCTTGTTGTGGCTAAGAGTCAAAAGTCGGCCTAATCTGCGTCACTTACGGTAAAGATAGAAAGTTAAGGTACTAATTGTGTCACGCAAAACTCCTATTGAGCGTTATCGCAACATCGGTATAAGCGCGCATATCGATGCGGGAAAAACTACGACCACTGAGCGTATTTTGTTCTATACGGGTGTTAATCACAAAATCGGCGAAGTGCATGATGGTGCTGCTACCATGGATTGGATGGAGCAGGAACAAGAGCGGGGAATTACCATAACTTCCGCGGCAACCACTTGTTTTTGGAAGGGGATGGCTAATAACTATCCAGAGCACCGAATTAACATTATTGACACCCCGGGGCACGTGGATTTTACGATTGAGGTCGAGCGCTCTATGCGTGTGTTGGATGGTGCATGCATGGTGTACTGTGCGGTTGGGGGTGTCCAGCCTCAGTCCGAGACGGTGTGGCGGCAGGCCACAAAATATAAAGTTCCTCGTTTGGCGTTTGTAAATAAGATGGACCGTACGGGCGCGAACTTTTTTAAAGTCTATGAACAAATGAAAGTGCGTTTGCGCGCAAATCCAATACCGATTCAGATTCCGATTGGTTCAGAGGAAAAATTTGCGGGCGTTGTTGACTTGGTTAAGATGAAGGCCATTTATTGGGATGAAACCTCTCAAGGTATGAAGTTCGAAGAGAGGGAAGTTCCCGCAGATTTGCTTGACGTTGCAAATGAGTGGCGGGAGAGGATGGTGGAAAGTGCCGCTGAGGCATCGGAAGAGTTGATGAACAAGTATCTTGAAGGCGGCCGTCTTAGTGTTGATGAGCTTAAAGATGCGTTACGCGCCCGTACAATTGCGGGAGAGGTTGTGCCTATGCTTTGTGGGTCTGCCTTCAAGAACAAAGGTGTTCAGGCTATGCTTGATGCCGTCGTGGATTTCCTGCCTTCACCGGTCGATATCCCTCCCGTCGATGGCGACGCGGAAAATGGAAAAAAGACTGAAAGGAAGGCGGATGATAATGAGCCTTTTGCCGGACTTGCATTTAAAATAATGACTGATCCATTTGTTGGTCAGTTGATATTTTTCAGGGTCTATTCGGGGGTTGTTCAGTCTGGGGATACGATCTTCAACCCAATCAAGGGTAAAAAAGAGCGCGTTGGCCGATTGTTGCAAATGCATGCAAACCAGCGTGAGGAAATTAAAGAAGTAAGGGCGGGAGATATTGCGGCCGCAGTAGGTTTGAGAGAGGCGACAACGGGGGACACCTTGTGTGATCCCAACCGAGTTATTGTGCTTGAGCGAATGGAATTTCCAGAGCCGGTGATTTCTCAAGCGGTTGAGCCTAAGACAAAGGCTGATCAGGAAAAGATGGGGGTTGCATTGAATCGTTTGGCTCAGGAAGATCCGTCATTTCGGGTCCGGACTGACGAGGAATCGGGTCAAACGATTATCTCTGGAATGGGGGAGTTGCATTTAGAGATTATAGTCGATCGAATGCGGCGAGAATTCGGTGTGGAGGCGAGTGTCGGTAAACCACAGGTAGCGTATCGAGAGACCATTCGAAAGGTGGTTGAAGATGCGGAAGGGAAATTCGTCAAACAGTCGGGTGGGCGTGGTCAATATGGGCATGTTGTTCTTAAGGTGGAGCCGAATGAACCCGGTAAAGGTTTCGAGTTCGTTGATGCCATCAAAGGTGGAGTGGTGCCCCGAGAATATATTCCTGCAGTGGAAAAAGGCTTGCGTGAAACATTGCCAAATGGAGTGCTCGCTGGCTTCCCGGTGGTTGATGTAAAGGTTACGTTGCATTTTGGTTCCTATCACGACGTGGACTCTAACGAAAATGCGTTTAAGATGGCGGCAAGCATCGGATTTAAAGATGGAATGCGTAAGGCTAATCCTGTGTTGCTTGAGCCGATGATGGCTGTTGAGGTGGAGACGCCACCGGAGTTCATGGGGAATGTCGTGGGGGATCTGTCTTCCCGGCGGGGGGTGGTGCAAGGCATGGAGGATGTGGCAGGTATTAAGTTGGTGAAGGCGGAAGTGCCATTGGCGGAGATGTTCGGCTATTCAACTACGTTGCGTTCTGCCACCCAGGGGCGTGCTACTTACACTATGGAATTTAAACATTACGCCGAGGCGCCAAAGAACGTGGCTGAGGCGATTATCAACAAGAAGTAATTTGGTATTCCGACCGAGGAAAGCATTATGGCAAAAGGCAAATTTGAGCGGACGAAGCCGCATGTGAATGTTGGGACGATTGGGCATGTGGACCATGGCAAGACGACATTGACGGCGGCGATTACGACGGTGTTGTCGAAGAAGTTTGGCGGAGAGGCGAGGGCGTACGATCAGATTGATAACGCGCCGGAAGAGAAGGCGCGTGGGATTACGATCAATACGGCGCACGTGGAGTATGAG
>DATLHW010000435.1:0-6147 GCA_035539675.1 Burkholderiales bacterium
GATCGGGAATCGCCGCTGGTGCTTGGGAATTACGTCACGGCAGATGCGGGTACGGGCCTCGTCCATACCGCGCCGGCTTATGGTGAGGACGATTACCGCACCGGTCTTCGTTATGGCCTTGAAGTGGATAATCCTGTTGGCGACAACGGCAAGCTCAGTGCATCTTTACCCCTCTTCGGCGGCCTATCGGTTTGGGAAGCAAATCCAAAAATCATCGAGACCTTGCGAGCAAACAACGCGCTCCTTAAGGAAGCGAAGCTTCAGCACAGCTATCCGCATTGCTGGCGGCATAAAACACCAATCATCTATCGTGCGACTACACAGTGGTTTATCGGAATGGATAAGCCTGGCGCCGATGGTCAGACGTTACGCGAAGCGGCACGCAAGGCGGTGGCGGAAACCAAATTCTTTCCGTCATGGGGCCGCGCTCGACTAGAAGCCATGATTGAGAACCGACCGGACTGGACACTTTCTCGCCAACGTAACTGGGGTGTTCCTATCCCATTTTTCCTTCACAGGGAAACTAACGAGCAGCATCCCCGCACATTAGAAATTCTTGAAGAAGTCGCGAAGCGAGTGGAAGCCGGCGGTATCGAGGCTTGGTTCTCGCTTCAACCTGAAGAGGTCGATGTCGATCCTCAGGTTTATCGCAAGCTGAGCGACACCGTAGACGTGTGGTTCGACTCCGGGACGACCCATGCCTCCGTCCTTCGTCAGTTATCCGATGCCGCTTACCCTGCGGATCTTTATCTGGAAGGCTCGGATCAGCATCGCGGCTGGTTCCAGTCCTCCCTCCTCACGGGCTGCGCGATGGATGGGCGAGCGCCTTACAACGCACTCCTGACGCATGGCTTCGTCGTGGATGGCCAAGGCCTCAAGATGAGCAAATCGCGCGGCAATGTAATCGTCCCGCAAAAAATATTAGATAACCTGGGCGCGGATATCCTGCGCTTATGGGTCGGCGCCACCGATTACTCCGGCGAGTTGTCGATCTCCGACGAGATATTGAAACGAGTGGTGGAAAGTTACCGTCGCATTCGTAACACGCTGCGCTTTTTGCTCGCCAATATTGCGGACTTCAATCCGCAATCCGATTCAATTCCCGTGGACCAGTGGCTGGAAATCGATCGGTATGCCTTAGCGCTCACCAACAAATTGCAAACGGAAATCACGGCAGACTATGATCGGTTTGAGTTCCACTTGGTTACCCAAAAATTACAAACGTTCTGCTCCGAAGATTTAGGCGGATTTTATTTAGATATTCTGAAGGACCGCCTTTATACCTCGGGCGAAACATCGCCCGCTCGCCGCTCCGCGCAGAACGCGCTTTATCACATCACCCACGCGCTAGCGCGGTTGATGGCGCCTATACTTTCCTTTACAGCGGAAGAAGTGTGGACCACGCTAACCGGCCAAGCGCAGGACAGTGTGTTTCTACACACTTGGTATGCCCTGCCGTCGGTGGCAAATTCCGAGGCATTGCTATCTCGTTGGACCAAATTGCGCACCCATCGCGCCACGGTGCAAAAACACCTGGAAGAAGTACGGGTCTCTGGAAAAATCGGCTCATCGCTCGCCGCCGAAGTGGAAGTGCAAGCCAGCGGGGATACTTACGAGCACCTGCGTTCTTTTAACGACGATCTGCGCTTTGTATTCATTACGTCGCAAGCAAGCGTGGTAAACGGAAAGAATGCGCCAGCCGGTGATGACATTGTCGTCAACGTCAGCCCCAGCTCACAACCGAAGTGCGAGCGTTGCTGGCATTACCGCGCCGATGTAGGAAACCATCAGGAACATCCAGGCATTTGCGGTCGTTGCGTTAGCAATTTATTTGGTGAAGGAGAACCACGCTCTTATGCTTAAGCCTTGGCTCGCCATTGCGGCGTTCATAGTTGTCGCCGACCAAATCACTAAGGCGATTATCACTCGTCATTTCGTCTTCGGCGATAGCATGCCTGTAACGTCGTTCTTTAACCTTGTGTTGACGTATAACACTGGCGCTGCATTCAGCTTTCTCGCGGACGCGGGTGGTTGGCAGCGTTGGTTCTTCGCCGGAGTAGCCCTCATCGCATCTTCGATGATCGTTTATTTTCTACATAAACATTCCAACGAGCGACGCTTTTGTTTGGCCCTGTCGCTGATTCTCGGCGGCGCATTAGGAAACCTAATTGATCGCGTCGCTCTGGGCCATGTGGTCGATTTCCTCGATTTCCACTTGGCGGGCTACCACTGGCCTGCATTTAACGTGGCCGATTCGGCAATTACCGTAGGGGCGGCGATCCTGGTATGGGAGAGCTTTTTCGGCAAATCCGTCAAGCCAGTCCCCAATGGTAGTCACTGATCACTGAGCCAATTTGAATTCCAGCAAACCAGGATAAAACTATGCAAATCTTCCTCGCCAACCCTCGCGGCTTCTGCGCTGGCGTAGATCGCGCGATCGAGATTGTCGAGCGTGCGCTTAAGCTCCATGGCGCTCCGATTTATGTGCGTCACGAAGTAGTCCATAACAAATTCGTCGTCGAAGATCTAAGGCAAAAGGGTGCCGTGTTCGTCGAAGCGTTAGACGATATTCCCGCCGGCAGCACGGTAATTTTTAGCGCCCATGGCGTACCAAAAACCGTGTTTGCCGAAGCGGAACAACGCGGCCTGAGGATTTTCGACGCAACTTGTCCACTCGTTACTAAAGTTCATGTCGAAGTAGCCAAGATGCGTTCTCAGGGAAAAGAAATCGTCATGATCGGACATGACGGCCATCCGGAGGTCGAAGGCACGATGGGTCAATGTCCTGATGGCATGTACTTGGTGGAAGATGAAGAAGACGTGGCTAAACTGAAGGTTAAGGATGAAAGCCAGCTTGCCTTTGTTACGCAGACCACCTTGTCAGTTGATGATGCCGAGAAAGTTATTGCGGCATTAAAAACACGCTTCCCAGCCATCATTGGCCCAAAAAAGGACGACATCTGCTACGCCACTCAAAACCGTCAGGACGCCGTCAAGGCAATGACAGCGAAATGCGATCTGGTTATCGTCGTCGGTTCACCTAACAGCTCAAACTCGAATCGATTACGGGAAGTGGCGACAAATCTGGGAATCGAATCGCATATGGTTGATACGGCAGGGGAACTTGATCCGGCTTGGTTAGTAGGTAAAAACACCGTTGGCGTCACGTCCGGCGCCTCTGCTCCTGAGGTGCTGGTGCAAGCGGTTATCGAACGGCTTAAAACGCTTGGCCCCGTGAAAATAACTGAACTACCTGGGATTACAGAAACAGTCGCCTTTCCGCTACCCAAGGGACTCAATTCCGCATAACCACCGAAAACAAAAAAGCCCAGCTAGGCAGGGCTTTTTGTCGAACTCTTTTACATTAAACCATCTGTGGGCGCCGACGCTGCGTCAAGCCCATCATTACTAGACCCAAACCAATCATTAAAGCAGTGGCTGGCAAGGGAATCTTTTTGCGAATCGACCACTCTTCAAATCCCGCATCAGCGCTGTAATCCAATTTTCCGGCCGCAGAGCTCAACGGGCCTCCAGGAGTTTGGCAAGGATAATCAGCTCCACTGCCATGCTTACACTTCTGGTCCGTCGCCCCGAATTTGGAATACAGATACACGTAACTATTGGATGCAACGCCACTAAACTTTTCTACAGGGATTAAAGTCTGAAGATCCAAACCATTACCGCTGCCACTAAAGTTTCGATAATCCAACAGTAGCGAAGCATCCCCTCCGGGAGTCTGATCCATATCATAAACTTCCGTAGCCCCGCATAAGGCAAACGATCCACCATTTGTGGAATCAGGCGCGCATGACCCTTTGGCGGAGCTGCCTGTAATATCGCCCACGCCAGCAACAAACAGCTTGAACTCGTCTAGAGAGAGGCCCGCATTAGTATCGTTCCCCTGCTCATTGATATCTAGCAGAAACTCATAATATTGATGACAATTGGAGCCTGTGGAACCACCACCATCGCAAACGGTAATGGTAGGAATGTCGCTCAACTTGATGGAATGATTCCAGTTAGTGCCACCTTTGTCATGGTTATCCAATTCCTTGGCGGCTTGACCAACACCTGCTCTGCCATCGGTGTTGAAGCCGGACTCAATTCCATCGGCGGAGCCATTTCCTTGCTCCTGAATGCGCAGGAATGGCTGAAATACGCCGGTGCCTACTATGAATCCCTGGCCTAACTCTGAATCAATAGCAGGCACTCGGAAAATGCCTCCGTTTAGTACGGCTGATGTAGGGGATTGTGTAGTCGATGGCGCTGCCGTTAAATCGAAAAAACATGTAGTTATAGTTACGCTAGCGTCAGGAGTTGTACAGGACGAGACGGCGTTGGCGGGTAAGGAAAATCCAAAACCAGCGATTACCGCAGCAAGGCTCCCCAACAACCGACAACTATTAATTGTTGTCATCATTTTTCTCCTTAGGCATTATTTTATGAATCACTGCACTTCAAAAAGCAAATTTCGCGCCACTCCGTATAGCATTGAATACAAAAACAGAAAAAATGACCTCCTCAAAAAGTGTAAAATTTTCCGATCAATCTGACCACACCACTTTATTTCTGTAATTGATCGAAAAGGAGCATTGCCTCAGCTCGCTCTGGAAAATCCTCTCTCCCTCTCAAAAGTTGCTCCAATGTAAGACGGGCGCGGCCCTTCTCGTCGTTTTTGAGGTATGCCTTTGCCAAATAGTAACGAATCGACTGTGACGCGGGCGCGATAACCAAAGCTTTTTCCAAAAGTTTTATCGCTCTAGCGGCATCGCCATTGCTCTCTAGGAGCAACCGCGCAAGATCGTTCAGTACTACCGGGTTATCTGAATTAACTTTGTAGGCGGATTCCGCAATTTCTAAAGCTTTTGGGATGTCTTTTAGCTGCTCATAACACCAAGCAATGTTATGAAGTAACGCCAAGTTCTGCGGCTGCCGTCGTTGTTCAATCTGGTATTGCTCTATGGCGAGCTTATAATCGCCGCTCTTGATTGCCGCATCTGCATAATAAAAACGGACTTGCGTATCATCGGGACGCTGTTTGAGCCAGTCCACAAGCAATGCGTCACCTTCCGCACGACGACTCGCTCCTCGTAATGCCCCGTGAAGTTTGATGAGGAGAATCGCGCTTTTTTCTATGCGAAAAGCAGCTTCATAAGCATGCGCGGCTGGCGCATATTTTTTGTCCGTCATGTACGCATCGCCTTCTATGGCATATCCCAAGGACGCCTTTGGGTATTGCTTCTGAATCTGCGATGCGCTTTTGACAGCCTCCCCTATCTTCCCTGCCCGCATCTGCAAAGTCGACAGAGATGCGAGCGCCTCGGCAAAGTCCGGCTTTAACGCTAGCGCTTTTTTGAGGGTAAGCTCGGCGGCCGCTGGACTCCCCGTGTTTGCTTGAGCGCTACCTAAGCCATAAAGCGCCTGGGGAGACTTTGGATTAAGCGTGACTAATTTGGTATAAGTTGCGAGGGATTCACTACTCATTCCATTTTTTAGTTGTGAGTACCCGAGAATATCCAGAGCCTCTGCGTTTTCGCTCTGAATTTCCAGTGCTTCCTTCGCCGCCACGATAGCCTTAGGGTAATTTTCCCCTTTGAAATACTGTTTCGCCAACGCCAGCGATGCCGAGAATAATTTGGGCTGCAATTGCTTAGCTCGCTCGAACAGAGCAATCGCATCATCCTGCGCTCCGGTAATAGCAGCGAGATTGGCAAGCGCCATCACAACTTCCACGTTGCTCTTTTCCCGTTCAAGAATTTTCTCGTAGCGCGCACGCGCCGCCTGGGGATTCCGCTCTTTGATGTCCAATTGCGCCAGATTCATAGAGGCCGCTAGATAACCTGGTTGCAACTCTAAAGCTCGCTCAAATGCTTTCCTGGCGCCGGCCATATCCCTACGACCCAGCAACGTGGCTCCTTTCAAATTGAAAGTGGCGGGATCGTTAGGTCGACTTTTCTCAAGACGAGAAACGGCCGCCAACGCTTTGTCGAATTGCCTTGAGGAAAGGAGGGATGTCACCAAAAACATTTCAGCCTCTCCCCCGCCAAACTGCACCGCCATCTCCAAATCCGCAAGCGCCCGATCCGTTTCGCCAGCCGCCAGTCGAGCTAAACCCAAACCTGTTCGCACCTTTGGGTTATCGGGACT